>JBAVJG010000112.1:0-31066 GCA_049687655.1 Anaerolineales bacterium
GCCCTGGTTGGTGCAGGTTTCTATTGGGCGCTCATCAGGATCGTTCCCTGAGAAAACACCTTTTGAAATGTCATAATTCTATGCTTAACAATCAGGACTTATGCAGCGGGCGCGGCGACTCCTGTAATGGTACCTACGTGTCCATGCGCCTGACCAAATCCGCGGCGGAGGCCAGCATCTGGGCAGCAGCCGTCACCAGCCTGAAAATAGAAAACCAAGGCCCGTTTAACCGTACCCTGGCTGAAGTAGAAGCCTTGATCCATAGCAAGTACAATGGATCGATTTATTGAGAAATAGCTGAAAATCATCCAATGCGCGGCTGATGTCATTGCTGGCTATCCGGTATTGTGGTTAAAAATGATCGCAGAATGGTGTAAATCGGGCCCGGTCTTCCGAGCCTGGTTGATCTATGGTGAACATAATATATTCTCCCTGCACATAAAAAATCTGGCGTTCGGTGATTATTTCACCGAACGCCAGTTTTTGCGTTTGTTACGCTCTGCGGCCCCGACGGGATTCGAACCCGCGATCTCGGCCTTGACAGGGCCGCATGTTAAGCCACTACACCACGGGACCAATATTTGAGCGGGCAGTAGTTTATCATACACCCACCCGCATGTCAATATGCATAGTCAGTATATAGGCTTGGATCAGTGGGCGTCAAGCCAGATGGATCGTGAACGTATACCCAGTCGCCTTCAACTGCCCAGTTGAAAAGCCAGTGTGAATCTCCCACGGACAGATTTACACATCCGTGTGACTGTGGATATCCAAAACGTGTTCGCCAATAGGCCCCATGCAAGGCGCGGGCGCCATCGAAGTACATGGTCCAGGGAACGTTATCCAGGTAGTAAAAATCCGATGGATCATTGTTGCGCATGGTTTCAGTCTCTTTTTTCTGGAAAATTTGGAACAATCCGGGCTTTGTCCAGAAAGGCTCCAATCCGCTAGCAATCACTGTTGCGAAAACAAGTTCACGATTGTCGTAGACAGCCAGGGTCTGTTCGGCCAAATTGACATCAATCCAACGATTATTAGTCACACCTTCCGGTGGGGTGGTATTGATGTCTACTTGTGCCACCTTCCGTGCCTCAATCCATTGGTTGGGACCAATCAAATTCCAATCAACGTCGTCAACGTTTTTTGTTTCGTAGATATGAATTATGCTGAACGGATTTAACCATTGGCCTGTTTCAGATGTGTTGTAGCCAGGGGACGATTTCACTGGAATTTGTTCAAATGGCCAACCAAAGGAATTGCGTGGTGTAGAGTGGAATGCCAATCCCTGGAAACCCGAGATTTCTCCTACACGAGCGCCCTTACCTGGAATCCATCCACCGTTTTGGAGCATGTAGTAAACCCCACCTGATTCCACACGGTCAACATAGGAAATATATACAAATCCAGGTGGAAATTGATTTATCCCCGCGCCCCGTTCGCCGGGTGAACTATAAATAGGGACATAATCTTTTTCCAGATTGAAATATTGATAAGGGAGTTGAGTCAAACTTGGATCGGGCTTATAAGCGGGTAGGGGGCGTTGAGGAAAGGCCATTCCCAGCTTGGCCATATTACTTAAGAACTGGGATGGTCCAAGAGGGATACAGTCATATTGTGTCTGGGGATAGGGGGATGGTTCACAAACCACAGCTCCACTATCGGGTTCTTCTTGTTGGGGAGTCTGCCGGGCTGATGCAATTTGGTAAGGTATTGTCGTTACCAACAAACTCAGACTTATTATTACGAGAAGCATTCTTTTCATCAATATACCTTTTTTGCTCTATCAGTACAAACAATTGAGCTACTAAAGAAATTTGTCTCGGGTATAACAAAATGCTGCCATACCTTTACAAGCAACGGACGATTATAGCATGCAGCAACTTACGTTTTTGTTAACAAGCTTTTCAAGGGTGTTTGTTGGTCTGCTTGACACAATATACGCCCTGTGCTAAATTTGCTTAGGTATATTTCTCCATCCGGTTGGGAAATTCCCCAACAAGGATGTTCATTCTTTTCTCTAGGAGGGCTGTCTTGTCCAAGTCTCGCACGCAACAAATGGTTGACCGATTACGCGAGCTTCAAGCCTCCTCGCCGGATATTGAAGCCTCGGCGATTGTCAGTGTGGATGGGTTGAGCATTGCATCGGCCCTTCCACAGGGCGTGGAAGAAGATCGTGTTTCAGCGATGTCGGCAGCCATGTTATCCCTCGGTGAACGAATCGCTTCTGAGTTAGGGCGTGGTTCCCTCGAGCAGGTTTACATCAAGGGCGAAAAGGGTTATGTTGTCCTAATGTCGGTTGGCGAAGAAGCGGTCTTAACTGCTTTGGCGCGAGAACAAGCTAAGTTAGGCTTGATATTCTTGGATATGCGTCGGGCAACGGAAGATTTGACAAAATTAATCTAGTGGAGCGTTTATGAGCCCCGTTGAAAAAAGTGGTCTTTACTACCCCAATAAATTTGGACTTATAACCATCAAATCCCTGGAAGAAGTAATGGGGAAAAATGGCCTCAACGCAATTCTGAACCTGGCCGGTTTGAATCATTATATTGAAAATTATCCACCGGATAATCTTGATAAAGGCTTTGATTTTACTGAACTTTCAGCCATCGGGGTCGCTTTGGAAGATATGTATGGTCCTCGTGGTGGACGGGGTCTTGCCTTGCGTGCTGGTCGCGCTACCTTCTCCGATGCATTAAAAAACTTTGGTGCTTTGGCGGGTGTTGCAGATCTGGCTTTTGTGGTTTTACCTTTGCAATCCAAACTCCGTATCGGCTTGCCTGCCTTTGCTAAAATTTTTACACAACTCACCGATCAACACACGACAGTTGAAGAAAAAGATAATGAATTCATCTGGACAATCCACAAATGTCCCGTTTGTTGGGGACGCTCTAACGCGGATAAGCCTGTGTGCTTCATCTCAACAGGCTTGTTACAAGAATCTTTGAAATGGGTATCTGGGGGTAATGAGTTCCGCGTTAATGAGTCAAAATGTGTTGCAATGGGTGAAGATGTGTGTGAGTTCGTCATCCAGAAAGACCCCATCGGATAATAAATATATAGGAGACCAGCATGGCAGACGTCAAATCGAAAATTCTGGTCGTAGAAGACGACCTCGACGTCGCCGAGATGTTGAACGCGTATTTCCGTGCTCAAGGCTACGAGGTCTTCACTGTTAATTGGGGAGAAGACGGAGTTCGGGCATGCCAGACTGTAAATCCCGATCTGGTTGTTCTCGATATTCGCTTACCTGATATTGACGGATATGAAGTTGCACGCCGATTGCGAACAGACCGTCGCACGCAAGATGTGCCCATTATATTTCTGACAGAAAAACGAGATCGTGAAGACCGATTGCACGGCTTGGAACTGGGCGCGGATGATTACATCACTAAACCTTTTGACGTGCAAGAGTTGCGCCTGCGAGTGCGTAATGCGTTACGCCGTGCTACCCAGGGCTCGTTAAATAATCCTGTTAGCGGATTGCCAGATGGCGCCGTGGTGGACGAAAAACTTGACGAAATGCTTCAGCTGGACAAGTGGTCGCTGATCCTGGTATCTATTCTCAACTTGGATGTCTTTCGTGATGTATATGGCTTTGTGGCTTCTGATGATGTCTTGCGTGCGATCAGCCTGATGATCCACAATGCGATGCGCGAAGGTGACGATTCGGATGAGTTTTTAGGTCATCTGACTCCTACAGATTTTGTGTTGATTGTATCTCCCGGGAATATGTCCGCATTGCAGGGCCGTGTTCGCAAACGTCTGGAACAGTCGCTGGACTATTTCTATCCAATCAAAGACCGTGATCGGGCGGCCGAGAGCAAAAATCGTCTGGTTATCAAGGTCTTTGAAGTCCCGGCAGGACGCGGACGATTCAATGATGTAGAAGCGCTCAAAAAGGAACTGTTACGCCTCATTCGTTAGGAGCTACACAGTGCTGGGTAAATATTTGAACTGCAACTCTGAATTAAGAAGGTCATTTGCCAGATAAAATTTCAGGGATATATGTAGGATACAGTAATTGAAGATCGCTATTGTAACACCCACCTATAATGAAGCGGAGAACTTGCCTGAGCTGGTCTCCGCTTTATTTGCGCTTCCACTCGATTTACGCGTGCTGGTTGTGGACGATAACAGCCCTGATGGAACTGGGAGAATCGCGGACGATCTCGCGGCACAGAACAACCGTATACAGGTCTTGCACCGGCCTGGGAAACTTGGCTTGCGTTCGGCCTACCTCAATGCATTTCAACAGGTCATGCTGGATAATGTTGATGCAATTGTCCAAATGGATGCGGATTTTTCGCACGATCCCGGGGTACTGCCTGAGATGGTTGCACGCCTCGCATCCTGCGACGTTGTGATTGGATCACGTTATGTGGAGGGTGGTTCGGTCGATGAGCGCTGGCCGTTATGGCGGAGAGAACTTTCTGCCTTCGGAAACGTGTACGCGCGCACGATCCTGGGATTTCCTCTTCGAGATGTAACCACCGGCTACCGTATGTGGCGGCGTGAAACTCTACAAAGTATGCCGATCGAACGAATTCGCTCTAACGGTTATGTTTTCCTGGTAGAGATGGCTTATCTGGCATATTGTCTGGAGTACCAGATCGAAGAAGTCCCGATCTATTTCGCAGACCGTCGCTGGGGAAAATCGAAAATGTCATTCAGGATACAATTTGAAGCGGCTTTACGCATCTGGCAGGTGTGGTGGAATTATCGCGATGTGCGGCGCGCCGGACGCAAAGCACGTGTCGTGCCTGCCCCATAAGTCAATGACTCCTGATCATTGAATACTGATAGCTGAGTGACCCCCATTCTTCCAAACTTAATGTCTCTGCTCTGCGTTGCGGATCGATATCCGCAGCATGGAGCAGTTTTTCTGTCTCAGCCGGGGATTGGCGCATGCCGGCGGAGATCGAATTGCGTAGCTTCTTGCGCTTTTGGCTGAAGCCGGCCTTGATAAGCTGGAAAAATATATCCAACAGACTTTCATCCACTGAAGGGCTGGAATAGATGTCCACCACCAGCACGGATGAGTCCACTTTTGGAGCGGGGAAGAATGCGCCTGCGGGGATGTGCATCGCGATACGGGGTTGCCCATACACCTGCACGCTTAGTGCCAGCAGGCTCATATCACCCGGACCAGCGCAAATGCGTTCGGCGACTTCCTTCTGGATGGTCAATACGATGCGGCGTGGTTTGGGACTTGATTCAAGCAAATGCCGGATCACAGCGGACGTGATGTTGTAGGGAATGTTTGCTACAACCAGATAATCACTCTGCTCGATGATCTCTTTGGGTTCGATCCCTAGAATATCGCCATGCACCAATTGAATATTGTGATAAGGAGCGATGACTGTTTCCAAGGGCGGAAATAACTTGCCGTCCAGTTCGACTGCAATAACTTCTTGTGCTGCAGCAGCCAGGTAGCGCGTCAGGCTTCCCAGGCCAGGTCCGATTTCCAGCACGGTATCGGTGGGATGAATTTCGGCAGCCTGGACGATCTTCTCTAAAGCGTATGGTTCCTGTAAGAAATTCTGTCCCAGGCGCTTGTTGGCTTGCAAGCCAAATCGCTTGAGCAGGTCGGCAGCGTTCAGCGGCGGGATGGGAGGCGGAAAACGGCTGGAGCTCATGGGCAGGTGGAAACTGTGTCCTCATTGGGTTGGGACTCACCTGCGATAGCGGGAGCCCCCTGCGGGGATGTTGCAGGCCAGGCTCCGAGATTGAAGCGTTTTACGTAGTCGCGCAGAATATCGTAATCCACATCCCAGACAAAAATCCTGCCATCGAAAACCGGGTCGAAAACTCGCGCACCTTCAAAAAGTTCCTGCGGAAAGCTGACGAAGGTGATATCGTCACCGGTGAGCTTTGTGCCGATGCAGGCTAGTTGTGCGATTTGCTCAGGGCTCAGGTCGGTCTGGACAGCATCCTTAAATGAGTCGACCAACGCAGGGATATGCACGATAACAGTTGGACTGGTAAGTTTTTCTTTCAAGGCACACATGACGGTATTCTGATGAGTGGCACGCTCAAAAACCCCTTCATTTCGTGTGCGTGCCAGAGTGAGTGCTTCCTCACCGTTCAGGATCTGTGTGCCGGGAGGAAAGACCAGGCGAGCACTGCGGTCTTCGGCTGTGCGTCCATCGACACCATTTGGCAATTCGACTTTAATGCCCCCGACGGCGTCCACGATCTTTTCGAATGTACGCATGTTGGCCGCAACGTAGCGGTCTGAGTGCACTCCAAAATTTAATGCCAATGTGCGTGCCAGCAAGCCAGGGCCTTCACCGGGACCATCGTAATAACCGAAACCGGGATTACCATACAGATAGGCCTGGTTCAATTTTTCATGATCTTGCCCGTCAAGTTCATCGGCGATGTCGGGGATTTCTACCCATAGATCACGGGGAAATTCCAAGATGACCACCCTTGGCGCGGCAAAGTCCACACGCACAATGCGAATAACATCCGCCAGGCCGTAGTTGTAAGAGTTTGTGCGCGCATCTGTGCCAACGGCCAACAACGTCATGACCGCCGGGCCGCCACAGGAAAGCGATTCGACAGATGTGCCGGTTGGCGCGAGCGTTGTTGTGGGCCAGGAGGCAGGAGTGTAGGCGGATGGAAGAGGGGTCCACGTGGCGGGCAAATTCCATGTGGACGTTGGTAGAGCGATGGCAGGGCCAAGCGGCGCTTGCCAGAGCGTAGTGTAGGTCTGGTAACTGATCCAGCCGACCAGTGCCAGCAAGAGTGTGGAAAGGATGGAGAGGAAGGTGAGAATGGATTTTTGAGTGCGAGTCATATTATTGCATCACCGGCGGAATGGAAGCTGGAACCGGGGAGAGAAAATAAACCGTCAGCCAGCCGCTCATATCCACAATGTTATTGTCGTTAAAACCGAGATCGATCCAGCGGAATCTCGAGACGCCGATCAGATCTTCGACGATGGAGCCGCTGCCTACATCCCCGACCACGGCGTACCCATAGCCTGGTATATAGATGCGCACGCCCTGTAGATAGCTGTACATGGACCGGTCCATTGCCACCACACCCCTACCGGCACGCAAGCCACTGGCAGTGCTGTAGGAACAGCCGCCTGTGCCGGAATTGCAAGGCGAGTAAATGGTAGCATACATCTCGTATGCCAGCCAGTAGTCCAGTGTTTCGCCGTCAACCGTGGCTGTGTTAACTACGATTTTCGAGCCCGTATTGACAATCCGGGTTTGCGGCTGGCGTACTATGCTTTCGTCCTCTGTCTTACGGCCGACCTCCTGCCCATCTTCGTAACGAATACGTGTGCGTGCGACTGCTAATCCTTCCTGACCGGGTTGCGCGATTTCCTGGGTACCCAGCTCGACGTCAGGCGATGAGACGGTTTCAGTCTCGAACGGGATGGACTTCTGGATCAACTGCAAGGACTCCCTGACCCGTACCACGCGCACCTGTCCGTTTGCCGGGAGCGCTTCGGACTCAGCCGGGAGGCTATAGTCCAGCCCTTCGAGCGGGATCCCGGCTCCGGCCAGCGCCGCGCCAACTGTCCCCGCCGACGAGCGGATGCGGACATCTCCATCACTTGTGGATACCGTCAACTCCTGCGATGGCTGGTAGGTGATTGTCACCTCCGCGCTGAGGGGCATGTCCGCAGGTGGATCGATGAAATCGGCTGCGTATAGCTGAATGCCTGTTTCAAACAACGCCTCCCCGACTGTCCGCGCCGTTGTGACCAGTTCCTGCGCGCCCGCCAGTGTGTTCAATGTGACAGTCTTTGCTCGGTGCATTTGCAGAACATCCAAACCTGACGGGAGTGTTTGCTGATGCGGGAAGGGTAATCCGTTGACCAGCACCTGGTCTGCAGGTACAAGCGTGATACCTGATTGAGCCAGCAAATTGACCGGGATGCGTTCCTCTGTGCTTAGGGTATGGATTTGCTCCCCGTCAACGATGGTGATAGGGGAAGGCGGTTGTGGTTGGCAAGCTGTCAGAAGCAGGACAAGAATTGCCAGCCAAAAAATACTGCGCATATTGGGGATTGTAATCGATTTAGGAAGATTGGACAGCGTTTGACTTCACCAGCTGCATGTCATTCCCCGGTGGGATTGAATACGTCCCAACAGCATGCGCAACCGGTTCTTCCTGCCCCTCAGAGTACAAATAAACTTCCCCAACAACAAGAACTTTGCCAATTTTGAGTAAATTGCACTTGCCGATAATGGCTCTATCCGCAAATGGTTTTCGCAGAAAATTAATGTTGAAACTTGTGGTAACAGCCAGCGGAACCAAACCGATTTCCCCAAGGATGGCAACGTACAACGCTGAATCAGCCGCCGCCATAAGCACTGGGCCGCTGACTGTGCCGCCGGGGCGGAGTTGTTCGGATCCAATTTCCTGTATGACTGTGGCCCCATGATTACCTACCTCAACCACCGAAATAGTGGATTGTGGAAATTCTGTTGCCAGGAATTCGATGATTTCTTCTTTGGTGCTCATAATACTATGTTTGGTAATTCGTCATCCCTTTAGTGATTTATATCGTTCACGCAGCATAGGTATAACTTTATTCATCCAGAATTCTGGCGAGATCACTCCGCTGGACATGCCTCCGTGACTGAAGCGTTCAATATAAAAGTTAGTTTTTTCTGAAATGGAGTGTCCGGTCAATAACTTAAAAACTGTTTCAATGAGATTGACTAATTCGTCCGCTGTTTCAGGGATGGGAGTGTGCTTGAAATATTCGCTCATCTCATTCCAGAGATGCGGGTCGCCACGCAAACCCCATTGAAATGGTTTTTCTTCAAAAAGTGCTGCGATGGTATCGGTGTCTTTTCGCAATGTGCGTAAGTCCTAACGATAAATTATACAAGCAATCTCTCAACTTTCCCGAGCCAATAGAACTCTGGTGTTTCTGTTGTATAGAATAAGTGCGCCGGGCATTTACAATCGCTGCACCCGAATCCGCGAATCGGAGTCATCCCAGGCGTTTCGAAAAGGATACCCGCCCACTCATGTTCGAGATGTTCTGCTTCGTAGCTGACCCAGGCTTCCCGAGGTGTGAGGTGTTCGCGGAGGTAGTCGATATGCCAGTGATTTCGCTTGTCCGTGCGTAGGTGTCGGGAGAGGCGCGCCTGCACGCCGCCTGGCCCGAAGGCGCTGCCGACGTAGATGTAATATCCCAGCTGCAAGTCTAACTGTCCCCAGCGGCCTGCCCGGATGTTTTCGATTGAATTGGATTGGAGAATGAGCGCGTACGTTCCGGAATCAGATTTTAGCATTGCCAAAATATTTTAACACTCGCAACGCTCTTATTGAATCCCAGCGGTTTAGTTTTCCTATTGCCTTTTTGTCACAATATGGGCTTGGCCAGCATGCTTTGCCTAGACTGGTCAATTGCGTTTACGGCGGCCAGGGAATGGTTACTGGTCCGATATAGCCATCCACATGAGCCATATAGACATATCCATACGGGGCTTTGCCACAGCCTCCCTCATCTCGGACAAAGGCAGATGTACTATCCCATCCCTGAGGCGAGAAAACGAATTCCCCGTCCTGGCAGGTCCATGTTTCCGTTAGATAGGCTGGGCTGGCTTCGGGACGGTCGCCAGGCAACAGGTCGTATCCTTGCCAATCAATGTATACCAAATCACCGCTGCGGTTGGCCTGTACATTGGAGGGCTTGGGGAACAGGTCGGTATTGAACAGAATCAGCGGAGCTTTCTCCGGGTATAACGGTTCAAGGCAGGCTACATCTCCCTGCGGGATTTCGACAAAATTCGGACCGGAATTGACCCAACATTTGGCTGGTACTTCCCATTTTGTTTGTACACGAATCCAGGTGCTGTAGGCAGTATCTGCCTTGCCAAGCACGTCAACTACATCCCCTTTAACCAACCCCGCTCTGTAAAGGTAGACGGCACCTGGGCCGTATCGGCAGGATAGATTTTCAGCGGCGACCACAGCCTCGCTAGGCGGCTGGCAACTCAAGACCGTGGCGGTAGGCAATTGTGTTTTGGTTGCAGTGGGTCGTGGAGTCTTTGTTCTGGTGGTAGTCATCGTGGGAGTGGGAGGGGCGCTGGTTTCCGTGGGGGGGTCAGGCGTATATGTGTTTGTCAGTTCCCCTCCCGACACCGGGATCTGGGGGGCTGTCGTTGAGGTGGGTGCGGGGAGATTTGAAAAAAAGAGCGCACCAGCGCCAGTGACCCCGAGGATGCCCACGATCACTGCGGCGATGATATATTTTGCAAAGCTCCGTTTCTTTTTCTGTGGTTGAGCTGGTGTTTCCTGTGGTACCGGGATCATTCCTGCGCCCTTAGCCAGTCCTACGCCAGAAATGCCCGCTTTGATCAACTCAGGATCGTTGTTCAAGTGCTTGGCGACAAGTTCGTACGCGTCCTTGCGCGGAACCCGTAGTGTGACACGAATTTTTTCATCGATGATGGAATCTTGTTCAGAGTCGGGAGGCGACAAGTCCGGTGAAAACTCCCCCCCGCTGATGTATTGCTTGTCGCCAACGAACTTCAGGGCGGCAATTCCTGTATCTTTGAGACGCGGATCGTTATCGAGTGCTTTTGCCTTCAATTCGTAGGAATCTTCGTTGGGCATGCGCAAAACAACGCGCAGCCTATTTCCGAACGCAGGAGCCGAATTGGTTTTTTGGGAGTCCGTAGCAGGGGCGGCAGGAGATGGCGGTTCAGGCGAGAATTCTCCATCGCTGATGAATTTCTTGTCGCCGACAAACTTCAGGGCGGCAATTCCCGCATCTTTTAGACGAGGATCGTTGTTGAGCGCCTGTGCTTTCAATTCGAAAGCATCTGCGCTCTCCATTTTTATCAAGATTCGTAGGCGAGTCATTAAGAGCTGATTTCTTCAACCTTGGTAATGATATAGCCCTTGCCAATATCTACGATGGAACCCTGAATAATCTCACCCAGTATTCCAAGAAATTTCTGTTGTGCTTTTTTGCTGAAACTTTCCAGGGTTTCATTTTCCAGGATCACTTCAACTTCGCGAAAGGCAGGCGGCTGGAGTTTTGGGCGGTCGGCGGTGGCGCTCCTTCTTTTTTTGATCTCTGCAATCAGATCCTGAACGCCTCGTTTGGAGTCAAGGTAATAGGCAACGAATTGGGTGCCTGCCAGTTGGTAACGCATCTCAGCCGGGATCTTCATGTCGCTGAGCATAACAGGCAAGATGAACGGTTCCAAGGCTTCCTCAGCCAGGTTCAATTCCTTTAGTACATTATCTGATGCCCCTGAGTTTGGGGAAAGATTGAGAATGAAGGCTTCTGCTGTATCAATGGCTTCCACGATTTGTTTGCGCCATTGTTGGCCTGGTTTTATGGCTTCCCGATCTAACCAGACCTGGATACCTTCCGCCTCCAATTGAGTAACAATGCTTTCTACTATATCTGCATCGCGGCGTGAATAGCTGATAAAAACCTGTCCCATATGTACCAACTTTCTACTGCTCTTGCATAAAGAAATGAACTTTCGCGTCAGTTTTTGCCGGAAGAAACAAGTTTTTAAGTTCAGATATTTACGCAGCACACGGTAATTGTGACTAAGGATGAAGGAATTGTCTTAATTTATTATAGGGTATTTTCAATGGAAGTCAACAAGTAGTTTTCAAGAGTCCAAATTTTCTTAAGAGAACAACCCCGATAAAGTATATATTCTATTTTGTGGCGAACTTTTGGGTTCGGGCAATCTTATTCGCTGTAACGCTTTAAAACCCGCAACGCCCGCAACGTATTCCAGCGGCTTGGGCGGCCGGTATGCTCCATGTCAAAGTGGACCTGGCCGGGATGTTTGGCCTGGACTGGCCATGTACCATCTTTGCGCCGTTTCTTATGCAAAACATTCAGCGCGGGCCGCATACGTTCATCGTAATCGATATCGGCTGCGCGAAAGAAATCTAGCGCACGCAGGATGTCGTACCTCCAGCGTGACGGATAAGACAACATCAGGAAGCGCTTGTCGATGATTTTTCCAGTGCGGTCGGAGAGGTACAGTCGGTGTTGGAGGATGAACTCGCGCGCCTCAGCAGAGATCCGGTCCAGTTCGCCGCGGCGGTATGTGTATCCATTCGAGATGTATTCCTGTATCCCCTCTAAAATGGAAATCGTCGAGTGTAGCGAACTGTGGACAGCACCCTGGCGGTTGAAACGGCAGTTGAAGCCGCCATCCGGCATTTGCTGCGTGATGACAAAATCCACAACCGAGTGTAAGTCTGGTTCGTTCGCTTTAAAATAGCAGGCGTAGTTAAGGAACATACCATTGACGCACACGTCGCTTTCCTTGATCTGCCTGGACGGGTTGATGCCGCCATCATCGCTTTTCTGTTCGCGCAGGATGATACCGATAGATTCTCTAATTTCAGGCTGGGTAGGGACGATGTTGAGATGCTTCAAATCCAGGAGAGAGTAGTGCGAGGAAATCCACTTGACCTGGTAGAAGCCACGCCCCCAATGACCGTTCGCCTTGCGGGCATCCAGGAATCGTTTTCCCCAACCCCCGGTTGCGATACATGCCTGTAGCTCGGGAATTTCCTTTCCTACTATATCCCGCTGGACTTGATACTGGATGGATACGTCTCCCTCAAGCAGCCATTCGACTATTCGATCACCTATCATCTTTATCCACTCTTGTTTTTCTACTTTATGCTCTCAGTGTTACTGGTAGTTCAAGGAATGCGCCATAACGCCTGGTTGCTCTAACACCAGCCTGGTTTTCGTCCTGCGTTAATTTTAGGCTCTGTAGGATTCTCCGTGAAAAAGTCCAGATTTGGGTATCTATCACTGCGTCTTCGCGCAGCGAACGGCGGAAATTCCCACAGGACCTAATTTTATCAATGGGTTCAGTTGGACGATCACCACATCTTTCTCGAGCACCCGCTTTCAAGCGCCGACGAACTGACCGTCGATGACGATGACATACTGGAGCGCAATTCCCATCGCGTTGAACGGACTGGTGAGCTCTTCTCCGGCCATGGCGCTGCGATCTTTGTAGCTGGTAACATATTCGTCGAAAACGGATAACAGTATGCGATTGGAGAAGCAACCTTTCCGGAAGGAGTTGGCTCAGGAAACCAGTACTTCTTGCCATCCAACCTCTCATGCTCGAACCTGTCTTTGAGCGCTTCGAGACCAACTCTGGAATCTGCCACCGTTACACCGAACCATTTCGCTCCAAAATAATCCTGCGCCTGGACAGCAACCAACCAGCCCACCGCATCTGCTGGCTTTTCGAAGGTTGCCTGGGATAAGCGTTGATTGCACAGGCGGGGGTGGGTAATGTCTTGATTTTTCATGCTTGAGAGAGTTTTCCGATGCGGAAGTGCAGCGGCCAGCGGATTTCACGCTTGTCGGGATTGTCCCCCCAAAGGCGCTCCAACTCTTTGATTGGTTCTTCAAACGTAGTGTCACCCTGGGTATCGATAAGTTTTTTGACGGCGGACCAGCTTCCCAAAAATCCGATCAGATTGCCCAACTCCCAGGTCGCTTTCATTTCGAATTTGGGAGGCTCGATCTCTTCAAACGGAAAAGGTAATGTTTTGTATCGCTCTTCCAGGTAATGGATTCGCTCTGGCCAGTAGCCATTCAGAGTCTCCCAATAAAAACGTTTCAACCAGCTATCGATTTCGGGTTCGATGACGGGGAAGTAATAGGTCCAGACGGCTAGAATCCCGCCCGGTTTGCTAACGCGTTGCACCTCCTGATAGAACGCGTCAAAATCGAACCAATGGACGGCTGTGCCAACCGTGATGAGGTCAACCGAATTTGAGACATTGGTTGTCTTTTCCGCTGGTTCGACCAGATATTCAACTCTCTCGTGTGGAAAGGCGTTATTGATCTGTGCGGCGCTGGCGTCCGTCGCGATGACTCGCCGGAAATTTTTCGCCAACGCCATGGCGGCCTGCCCGTTGCCGGTGCCGCAATCCCAGGCCAGCTCCTTCGATGGGGCTAAGGATGCCAGGTAGTTGAACATAGCTTCTGGATAAACAGGGCGGTGGCGCGCATATTCTTTTGCTTGCGAGGAGAAGTAATCTCGGAATGGCATATCTAATTTTACTTGGGATTAAAGACGTTGCGCCACCGTGTCCATACGCTCGAAGGACAGGTCGCTGTAGGTCAACGCGTGGGTGATGAAACGTTCCAGCATCTGGATGCGATGCGCGCGCCCGATCACCTGTGGATGCAGGACCAGCGTGAACAGGCCGTTGTCCACCTTGGCATGCATCCAATCCAGTTCATCCGCCCAGATTTCCAGCACCTTGCTAGGCGCGGAAGTGCCATTTTCGTATGGATCGAAATTGAATTGGAAATGCACCCAATCATCCAACTCGAAGCTGATGGGTAGTTCCCAAAGATGAGATTCTTTACCTTTGACAAGCGGCGTATCCCGAGCAACTTGATCACCCATGCGTGGATGATATGGTCGGAAGTCATCGGCCATCAGACTCGAATCGTAGATAAATCCGTATTCTTCTAGCAAACTCAACGTGACCGGTGAAATGTCCGCCGAAGGCGAACGGTAGCCCAGGGGTTTGACACCAGTTTTCTTAAGACTCTCCAGCGCGCGTTCCATATCCCGGCGTTCCTCGTCCGGGGTTTGCTCGCTTGGGTCGGTGTGGGCATAAGAATGATGCGCGATCTCATGCCCGGCTTCCAGAATTGCGTTAACTGCTTCCGGGAATGAATCAATGGTGTGCCCAGGGACGAAGAATGTAGCGGGAAGCCGGTACCGCTTGAGCAAGTCGAGCACGCGATAAACACCTACCCGCGCGCCGTACTCGCCACGGTAGAGCTTGGCAGGGGTGGGGTTTCCATACCCGAACCAGACCGACATCGCGTCGAAGTCAAAGGAGAGGCACAGGGTGCTGTAGGGCATAAAATCTCCTGAGATGTTTCCCATTCAAAAGTATGAGGATTACCCGATTATCGATTCATCCTGACAGTCAGTCCTGACCAATTTATCCAACACTTCATAACTCGTTTGCTAGTGATCATGAATCCCGTTTCCATTGTGTAGCATCTCATAAATCCTAATCAAGGGTACTTGGCCTTCTTACTGCTCCCTGCGTAAAAAAACGAACTTTCACGCCAATTTTTTGAAAAAAACGAGTGTTCGGGTTCAAATATTTACGCGGCACACAGGTACAAGTTAGAAATGTGTTTAGCGCATGTAGACGATTATCTGCCAAACAAACGTCCGCCGATAAAAACGGCGCTTGAAACCGTGATTGTTCACCAATTCTTCGACAGCTTCGGTAGGGTGTAGAAAGGTACGAAAGTTACTCTTGGTGAAGCGCAAGAAAAAGCTTTGAAGGACGTGCCAGACTTTCATCCACCAGTCCTCCCGTGGAAAGACCAGACCATAATATTTGCCCGCCCGGGCCACTGACAAAGCAACCAGTTTCTGCATGTCCGGATAACAGCAGATGACGCGATCAAGCGTGACAATGTCCGCGGGAGAAACGTTTTCCGCCAGGTCGACGAAGTTACCGTGCTGGTAATCCACCCGTTCGGCGTATCCACGGCGCGCGGTTTCTGCTTTGGTCGCACTGAGGTAAGCCGTGGAAGCTTCGACGTCTGTTACCCTTTGCACGCCAGCGCGCAGCAGCTCGTGCTGGATGGCTCCCAGACCTCCGCCGATGTCGAGCAAGGTCAGACCCTCGACATTCTCTTCTTGCAGCGCTTTAATCAACATGCGGGTGGTCTTGTCCGGACCACGTCTGCGATAGCGTTTGAGTTCTTTTGCTACGTACTCCTCGCTGAATAATTCTTCAATCCCCTGGCACTGACAGCAGTTCATAGATCACCTCTAAATTTATACTTCAGGACTTACGCAAAAATACGGAGGAAGCCCGAGAACAAGGGGGGCGTGCAGCGCACGCCCCCCTTATTCTCATTATCTTTTCGAAATGTGCGTAAGTCCTATCTTATGACATATTAATCGTCATCGCAACAATCGTCCATCCCCGCTACTTTTTCGAAAGCTTCCTTGCCCTCGTCGTACGAGAAGTAGATCAGACCGATCGCACCCAAGCTGTCCACGAAACCAAAGCCGGTCAGTTCGTAGATCAGGCTGGAAGCCAGCAGCACCAACGACATGTAGATACATACCAAAGTACAATTCGCGTCTGCAAGAATCGGAGAGGAGTCGAGTTCATGCCCAACCTTGCGTTTGCCTGCCACCAGTGCCCACATGACCGCAATCGAGATGATCGAGATGATCAGCCCCGGCAGGGTGGTCTCCGGTTTGTGTCCCACGAACAAGTTGTAGATTGCTGTCATACCCAGCCCCGCTGCCAGAATATAAAAACTTGTCCCGGTGATGCGCAGGGCGGTTTTCTCGAATTCGGATCGGTCCGTATCCGGGTTCCTGCGGATACGCAGCACCATGGCGAGGATGCCGATGCCCGACATGACCTCGATAAAGCTGTCTACGCCGAAACCGAAGAGCGTCAACGTTTCATCGGAAAATCCGAAGAAGATAGCGATCAGTCCCTCTGCCAGGTTGTACAAGATGGTGAAGATCGCCAGCCACAGGGCGTAATTCCAGTAGCGTTCGAGGGTCGATTTATCGGTTAGTGTTGTCATTTTTTACCTGTAATCAAATTCCCAAAGAACCTCATATTCTTGCCACCGAGACACGGAGTCACAGAGCAAAAACAATCCTTACACAGCGTCTTCGTGACTCTGTGACCTACTTTCATTGTAATAGTTTTTCCAATGCCGCCAGGAACAGGGTGATGTTCTCTTTGCTGCTGGAGTACCCCATCAAGCCGATACGCCAGACCTGATCTTTAAGCGCACCAAACCCGCCTGCAATTTCGATGTTGTACTCACTCAACAACTGCCCACGTACCTTGTGCGGATCGACCCCGGCTGGAACCTGTGCGGTGGTCAAGGGCGGAAGTCTATACTCAAGCGGGATGAACGGGTCGACACCGATGGCTTCCAATCCGCTCCAGAGCAGTACGGCGTTTTTCCGCATACGATCATGAACGTTTTCCAGACCTTCCTCATAGATCATGCGCAGGGCTTCGCGCAGAGCATAGTGCAGGCTGGCGGAAGCGGTATGGTGATAACCGTGATTCTCCCAGTAATTGGCATATTGCTTCAGATCAAGATAGAAGGAAGTGACCGGCTTTGTGCGCTTTTCGATGGCTTCCTGCGCGCGCAGACCGACTGTGATGGGCGCCAACCCGCTGGGCGCGCCCAGTCCCTTCTGGCTGGCGGAATAGGCCACATCCACGCCCCACTCGTCCACTTTGAGCGGGATGCTGCCCAACGAAGTAACCGTGTCCATCACGACCAATGCGCCCTGATTGTGCGCCGCATCCACGATCTCTTTGACGTGTAACTGTTCTGCGCCCGTGGACGTTTCAGCATGCACGAATGCGAAAACTTTGTATTTCTTCTGTTTGAGCGCGGCTTCGATTTCATTCACTTCGAAAATCTCCCCTAATTGCTTGTTGACCGTGTCTACATTCGCGCCCAGACGCGTAGCGATCTCGGCCAGGCGCTCGCCAAAGTAACCGATGATGGCAACCAGTACGTCATCGTTAGGTTCGATCAAGTTGGTTAGCGCGGCTTCCATCCCGGAGGTGCCGGTGCCGGAGAGCGCGAAGGTCCATTTGTTTTCCGTCTGGAAGACATAGCGCAGTAGTTCCTGCTCTTCGGTGTAGATTTTCAGCAAATCGGGGTCCAGGTGCCCGACCGGGGGAGTGGCCATCGCGCGGACTACGCGTGGGGCGGCCATGCCAGGCCCGGGTCCGAGTAAGATGCGGGCGTGAGGGTTCAGGTCAAGATAAGTCTTTTCGGTCATGTTTTCTCCATCTGCAAATTTTACATCAAGCTAAAGCTTGCGCAGTTTGCGAAAAGTACCCTTAATTCGGATTTCTTTCCTCAACTGCGTCACTTCTTTTAGTTTAACCCAAAAATGTGAAAACACCCTGAAATGTCGTGAAGGATGATGGAAAAATCATTCGAATGGATGATTGTCAAGTAAAATGCTTAGGCTGTACACTACAGAGTGCTGCGTAAATATCCGAACCAGAATCCTGGTTTTTGAAGGCAATTCGTTAGATTCGAGTTCGGGTAAATATGCAAGAAGCAGTAATACAATCATATTGTCAAAAGTAGGAGATTAATTATGAAGATGTATTTGATTCGGGCTATTGTTATTTCAGGCCTTTTACTCGTTTTAAGTGCCTGTGACGGTGGGGGCGCAAGTACGAATCTCAACCTCAATATGACCGATTTCATGTACGATCCCGTTAACTTTACAGTTCCAGCTGGTCAGGAAATCACGATGACGGCCTCCAATTTAGGCTCTGTGGAACATGAGTATGTGATCTTCAAACTTGGCACCGACGCTGGCGACAAATTCGGAGAGGAAGATGAAAAGAATATTTACTGGGAGATCGAAGTGCAGCCAGGTGAGACAGCCACTGAGACCTTTATCGCACCCGGCGAGCCCGGCGAATACTTCGTAAGCTGCGGAATTTCGGGTCATCTCGAAGCCGGCATGGTTGGAAAATTAATCGTCGTATCTCCATAGCTGGTTGTTCCAGATGCAATACCCTGTCATTGGGCGGGGTATTTTTGATTCTGAAAATTGGTTCGCGCCATACCGTAACCTTTTTCCTGTAAATACGACTAAAAAAGTAGGACTTCATATAGCTCTGAAAAGCGGTGAGTTGCAAAAAAGGTTAAAGGAGTGCAAGATGGAGAACAAGCGGACACTACAAGAATTGGAACACATTTATAAAAATCTCGTGGTTAGTGAGAAAGGCTATGCTGTATCTGCGGTAAACGTCAAAAATCGCGGCTTGAAGGTTCTCCTTAAATCCTTTGCGCAGCAACGCACCAGGTTCAAAGCAGAGGCCATGGCAGAGATGCGACGCTTAGGTGGCAAGCCAAAAACATGGAGCGGCCTGCTTTCCACAGTCCATCGTGGGCGCATCAACATTTTTGCTGCTCTGACGATTGGCAAGGATGAACGAGAGCAGGCGGTTCTGAAAGAGGTTCTAATCGGTGAAAGATTTATCATACAATCCTATAAACAGACACTGAAAAAGGGTTTGACCCCCGAAGCGCGCCAATTGATTGCGCGCCAACTGGAAGATATAAAGAAGGTTGTCGATCAGGTCACTCTTTTGTACGGCAGAGAGGGCAGACGGCTGGTGGTCCGATTGTTCGAATCCGAAAAGGATGCAGACACCGCTGAGTTGGAAATGAAAAATGCCGGGTTGCGTCCGGATGTAGTTGTACGAGTAAAAATGAAAGATATTGTCGATTTATACGAAAGCAACAACACCATCATATCCGAAACCGTTATCTCCGGGGCTGTTGGAGGTGCTTTCTGGGTTGGGCTGATCGGGCTAGTGGCCGGTGTTGGCATGCAATATGCCGGAGCCGGTTCCTTTGGGATAATAGCCAGTCTGGGTAACTGGGCTTACCTGGCGTTGGCTGGAATATTTTCCGGAGTATTCATTGGGTCTCTGCTGGGTTTTGCCATTGGTATGGGAATATCGAGAGAAGATGCCTATCATTATGAACTGAGTATCAAGCGCGGTAAGATATTGCTGCTGGCTAAGGTGGATTCCATGCGCGCACCTGAAGCCGGGCAGATCATGTCGCTGGTAAATCTTAGAGCAAGAGACCAGATAGAGAAGGCAACCGCCTGAGATATTCATAACCTGCGGTGATACAATTTGATTGTGACACCACGCCCCCTGATTACCAGTTTGTCCAATCCGCTCGTAAAACAGGCTCGCGCCCTGCGTCAACGCAAAGCGCGTGCGGCGAGTGGATTGTTCCTTGTGGAAGGTCTGCATCACGTCGGCTCGGCGCTCGAAGCCGGTTGGGAGATTGAGAACCTGATCTACGCTCCGGATCTGTTGACCGGCGACTTCGCACAGACTCTACTGGAGGATGCGCAGCGCATCGGACTCGTCCCTCAACCGGTTTCCGCTAAAGCGATGAACTCGATGACCGAAAAGGACAACCCGCAGGGAATCCTGGCGTTGGTGAAACAGCGTAACATACGCCTGACTGATCTGGAGCCTATCCAGACTGGCGTGGCACTGGTCTCCCCGCAAGACCCGGGAAACGTTGGCTCAATTCTGCGCACAATTGACGCTGTCGGCGCGGACGCGCTTTTCTTGCTGGAGGGGGGTGTCGATTTGTATCATTCCACCTGCGTGCGTGCCAGCATGGGAACCTTGTTCTGGAAACCGGTTGTGCAGGCCAGTTTTGATGAATTCGTGGAATGGGTACAGGGGGAGAAATTACAACTTGTGGGTACTTCCGCACATGCGCAGATGGATTACCATGGGATCGGTCTGGGAGAGTTTCCCTGGATTCTGTTGCTGGGCAGTGAGCAAAAAGGTCTTTCTGACGAGCAGATCGCCGTTTGTGATGTGACCGTGTCCATGCCTATGCGGGGCAGGGTCAGTTCGCTTAATTTGTCGGTGGCGGCAGGGATTCTTTTATACTCATTAAACGTATAAGGGCACGAATATTCGTACCCCAGGATTAAAGGGTAGCAGGTTTCAGGTCCAGTTAAAGATCGTCGTCGTCATCCAGCCAGAGATCTTCGTCATCTTCTTCGGTATCGTTATCCCACTCTTCCAATTCTTCATCTTCCCAGTCATCATCATCGACGGCGTCTTCTGAGGGCGCATAGGTCGCACAACCGGTATCGGGGTCAATTTCTACGGCAGCGGCGCTGCAATATCCCTCGTCAAGAAAGATACAATCTATATAGTGACAGCGAATGCGAGGCATACATTCCTCCTGATTATTGGGGCTGACGTACCAGCCGGAAAATGGAGATAATGAAAATGATCGTCATGGCGGTTTGTGAAGCCAGACAAAATGGACAGTAGGCTTTCAAGAGCGCGAATTCGATATAGATGAGATAGAGTGTAAAGAGAAAGCCAGTCAGTGCTATACCGAAAATCAACATGGGACCGTTCTTATCAAAGAACTTGTCTCGCTGCTCATACCAGTGCGTCAGCAAGATGGCTAGATACCCGGCGATACCCACGGTTGCAACCGGGATGCCGTATACCTCCGAGTAACGGCTGGCGTTCACAGCGGAACAATCGCCGCTACCCAGGCACAGCGCATCGTTGGACGTTACCTTATAGATGGTCATGTAGATCGAGACCAGCAACCCGATCACGACCAGGATCATCGAGACGCGATAAAGCCATTTATCCATGAGTTTCCTTTATAGCAACCAGGCATCGACTTCTTTGCCAGCAGCGAGCGATTTTACCCCACTGGGGATAATTAGTAAAGCATTTGCCTGAACAATTGAAAGCAGGTTTCCGGAACCTTGATGACCGGCCAATCGGGCGGACAGGACTCCCTCTTCATCGCGTACGTGGGCGCGCAAATAACTCTCACGTCCATCTGATGAGATGTCCTCCGCGAGTCGTACGCGGACCCTGGGCCTGCTGGTGCCCTTTTGGGTGCCTTCTGCTTCCAGGCCGCTCAATTGCTCCAGAGCCGGCCGCACGAAGACCTCGAAGCCAACGAAAGCCGAAACCGGATTCCCCGGTAATCCAACAAAGGGAATATCTTTGAATTTGCCAAAGGCCAGCGGTTTGCCCGGTCTCATATTGACGCGCCAGAAGGTCAGTTCACCCTGAGCCTCGACTACATCCTTGATGAAATCGAACGCGCCTACGCTTACCCCGGCGGATGACAGGATCAGGTCAACTTTTTGCGCGGCAGCGTTTTCGAGCAGGGCTTCTACGGATTCACGCCGGTCGGCAGCGATGCCCAAGCGAACGACCTCCGCACCGGCATCCGCGACCAGGGCGGCCAAGGTATAAGTGTTCGAATCACGGATCTTGCCCGGTTTGAGCGGCTCATCCACCGGTATGAGCTCATCTCCGCTGGAGAGCAGCGCCACGCGCGGCCTGCAATAGACGGGCACATCCGCCACGCCCAGCATGGCCAGCAAGCCTAGATCTTGTGCGCGCAGCTTGTGGCCGCTTTGCAACACAGGCTGGCCGGACTGTACATCGGTGCCCTGCCCGCGGACGTAGTCTCCCACCGCTACGGATTTGTAAACGGTCACAGCCTCAGGCGCGGATGTGCCGGGAGAACGGTCGTGAAAGTCGGTCTCTTCGACCGGGATGACCGCGTCCGCGCCTTTGGGCATAGGTGCGCCGGTCATGATGCGCGCAGCCTGCCCGGGGACAAGGGTCACATCCGGGCTGCTACCGGCTGGTATATCGGCGACCACTTTCAGGGTCCGTGGAGATGCGGGCGCAACGTTTGCCAAGTCTGATGCGATGACAGCGAACCCGTCCATAGCTGAATTGTCAAAGGAGGGCAGGTTGTTCTGCGCCGTGACATCCGCGGCCAGCACGCGACGGGCGCATTCCGCCAGAGGCAGGGTTTCTGTCTTGATGGGCCGGAAGTGGGAGAGAATGCGCGCGCGCGCTACGTCTACACTGAGTAAAGTCATAAAACCGCCTTGTTCAAGGCGGCGAGATTATACCAAGTATTTTCATGAATCGTAATTCGTAAATCGTAAATTTGATTATCCTGGCTTGGTTCGCTGCGCTTCCATCACATTAGGCAAGTTTTCGATGCGTGTCAGGGTGCGGCTGAGTTGCTCGATATCGCGTACTTCGATGACCAGCATAATGTCAGCCAGGTTTTGATTGGTTTTCACGGTCACATCGGCGATGTTGATATTCTCATTATTGAGCAGGTTAGAAATGTCGCCCATCAGACCCTGGCGGTCGTAGGCGTGGATGCGCACGGGCACGGAATAGGTACGTACACGTGATCCCCAGGACACCGCCACCAGTCGCTCGCGCTCGCGCATGCGCAGGATGTTGGGACAATCCTGGCGGTGGACGGTCGCGCCGCGCCCACGTGTGATGTAGCCCACGATCTCGTCGCCGGGGGTGGGGTTGCAGCACTTGCCGATGTTCGTGAGCAATCCTTTCAGACCGACCACATCCACCGCATCTGCCGAGGACGTTTCACTAGTCGGGGTTCCGGCTGTCAGGATGTCGACATTTTCTTCATCTTCCGAAAGTTGCTTGACGATCTTGCTGACCGACATGTCGCCAGTGCCCAGCGCAACATACAAATCGTCCGGTGACCGGAAATCCAGCCCGCGCGCCAATTTTTCGAAGTTGGTTTTGTCGCTAATTCCCAGGCGACCCAGCTCCCGCTCGAGGATGGTGCGTCCGGATGACAGGTTTTGTTCATGATCCTGCTTCTTGAACCAGACTTTGATCTTCGAGCGCGCGCGTTGGGTCTTGACCAATCCAAGGTTGGCGTTCAACCAGTCACGGCTGGGACCGCCGCGTTTCGCTGCCAGGATTTCAACCTGGTCGCCGGTTTTCAACTCGTAATCCAGCGGGACGAGTTTGCCGTTAACCCGCGCGCCCCGGCAGCGATGTCCGATATCGGTGTGGATATGATAGGCGAAGTCGATCGGTGTCGAGCCGCCTGGCAGGTCGATGATGTCACCGCGCGGTGTGAAAATGTAGACGCGGTCCTGGAACACGTCGGTCTTCATGCTCTCGACGAATTCCTGCGCATCGTCCACGTCGCTGCGCCATTCCATCATTTTTCGCAGCCAGGTAATGCGCTGTTCGTAGGATTTGTCGCGCGGCGTGCCTTCCTTATATTTCCAGTGTGCCGCAATACCGTATTCGGCGTTCTGATGCATCTCAGCAGTGCGTATCTGCACTTCCAACGGCTTGCCGTCGTCGTAGATAACGGCAGTGTGCAGTGATTGGTAAAAGTTATCTTTTGGCGCGGCGATATAGTCATCGAACTCGCCGGGGATCGGACGCCAGTGGGTGTGAATCAAGCCCAGAGTGGCGTAGCAGGATGGAACGTCTGGGACGATGAGGCGCACACCGCGCAGGTCACGCACAAGGTCGAAAGATTTCCCCTTTTTCTGCATCTTGCGGTAAATGGAGTAAATATGCTTTGGGCGTCCGCTGGTCTCCACCTCGATGTTATTCTGTGTCAACAGCTCCTTGAGTTCGTCCATGATCTGGCTGACTTGAGCTTCGCGGTCCGGGCGTCGTTCAATAATATGGTCGGCGATCTCTTTGTATTTATCCGGTTCAACATGCCGGAATGCCAGGTCTTCCAACTCCCATTTGATCTGCCAGATACCCAGGCGATTGGCGAGCGGCGCGTAGATTTCAAGCGTCTGCCTGCCAATGCGGCGGCGCTTCTCCTCGGGCATATACCCCAGCGTGCGCATATTGTGTAGCCGGTCAGCCAACTTTATAAGCACCACGCGGACATCATCCCCCATAGCCAGGAAAGTTTTGCGCAGTGTCTCAGAGACCACATCGGGGCGACGTCCCAGCGGGCTCTGTGGTTTGAGCAGTTCCACCTCGTCCCCGGATGAATCTTTCTGGTCTTTGCTGTCATGTCCATTGTGACTGACGCGGGGCAGGTTGGTGAGCTTGGTGACGCCATCCACCAGGCTGGCGACCACTTCCCCAAAATCACGGCGAATATCATCCAGTGTGACGTCGGTGTCCTCTACTGTATCATGTAACAAACCTGCGGCGACAACTTCCGGCGGCACACGCAATTCTGTCAGGATATTGGCGACTGCCAGGCTATGGTTAATGTAAGGTTCGCCGGAGTTACGCTTCTGTTCTCGGTGGGCTTCCTCCGCCATACGATAGGCGCGTTGAACCAGCTCCCGGTCAGCTGGGCTGAAGGTGTCCGGGAGGCGCTCCATCAGGTTTTCAAGAGGGAGTACCACAGGTTTTGTCTTCATTACTCCTATTGTATTCGATAAAAGCCTGTCCGCAGACAGGCTATTCATAAATCTCACTTATTCTTAACGTATCAGGTCTTTGATGTTCTCCCGGGTATCGATGGCTCTTCCAACAATAATACCGAAAAGAACTGTGATCACAAACGCTGCCAGCGATATTGGGAATGCCCAGGGTGAGAGCCAGAGCATCGGAACAACCAGGAATACCACCAGGCCCAGTATCAATCCATAAAAGAAGCCTTTCCAAACGTGTGGGATATCTTTCCACATTTTGCCTAGGGTATAGGTTTGTTTCTTGAGCCTTTTCTCGCGCCGGGCAGTGGAACGCTGGAACTGGCGTTGTTTGACGAGCGGGTCGCGGTCTGCTAACTGCCGCTCGCGCAGACGTTTCAGGCGTTCCTGTTCCTGGCTGTCAGCCGGCATTTGATTTCTTAGAGTGTTTTGAGCAGGGCCTGACGGCTATTGCGCAAACGGCTGGCAATAAGCTCAGTCAGGCGTTGCATTACTAAAAAGCCCGACTCCGGGTTTTCACTTAATAATTTCATGAAACCTTCACCGGAAATCGTTAGAACTTTGCAATCTGATTCGCAAAATGCAGAAGCTGTGTAATGGTAAGGAGGCACGATCCCGGACCAGCCAAAACTCTCGTATGGCTGGCTGACAACTGAAACGGAAATGTGTTCCGGGCGTGAGGTCAGTTTTACCTTCAGTACAACTTCACCTTCAAGTAAAAAGTGCAGCTTATCTGCCTTTTCGCCTTCTTGAAAGATAGAATCGCCATTTGCAAAAGAGGCTTCTTCGCCCAACGCGGCGACTTTTTTGAGCAACTCTTCCGGTAGATTTCTAAAAAGTGCGAATTCAGAAAGGGGTGCATTGGTTGCCATGATTTCTCTCCTGATGAAATAGTCAGGACTTACGCAAAAATAGGAGAAGCCCGAAAATAAGGGGGGCAAGCCGCGGCTCGCCCCCCTTATTTTCCCTTTTTGCGAACTGCGTAAGTCCTAATAGTGTAGAATTATTGTAAATAGTATAGCATGGAAGTCAAGATGCCAATTGTCAACAATGTGACGCGACTGCTCGATGCGCGCAAAGTTTCTTACACCACTTTTGAGCTGCCCGCTGAGAAATTGGGCGCACTCGAAACGGCTCGCCTGCTGGGCGTTGAGCCTGTTACCGTTTACAAAACCATCGTTGTGACCCGTGATAAACCCGGGAAACCTCTGCTGATTGTCATTCCCGGTCCCAACCAGGTGGATTTGAAAGCCCTGGCTACCTTCCTGGGTGAAAAGAAAGTGCGCTTGACCACAGAGCGTGAAGCTGAGACTATGACAGGCTTACAGGCAGGTGGAATTTCTCCCTTAGCATTGCTCAATAAAGGTTTTCAGGTTGTGCTGGACGCCTCGGCGCGGGAGCAGGCTGAAATCCACGTTTCAGGCGGACAGCGCGGACTCAACCTCCGGCTCTCGGTTGAAGCCCTAATCCGTCTTACAAAAGCACGAGTTGGTTCAGTCAGTTCGCTGGAAAACACATAAAAAAACTGTAAAACTGATGAGATTTACCCTATCTTTCAATTATAATACTTTTAATATATACAATTAGGACGATATTTATCTTCCTAGTGCCGCAAAATTCTAATCTTGTAGGGTAATTTATAGAACTTTATGGTACATTTCGTATAGTAGCCCAACAGGAATATCCGTTGCGGTGTTGATTTGTGTTAGGAGGTGATAAACAAGGAAATAGTATAAAAAGATGAGACATTTGTAAACGAATTGTTTTGCTTGTAATGACCCAACCAATCTCTAAGGAGGAGAAAATGCGTAAGTTACTTGCTTTGCTCACTTTGTTGGTAGTAAGCAGTATGCTGCTTGCAGCCTGTGGTGGTGGCGCTACTGCCGAACCCGCTCCAGTTGAACCTACAGCTGCTGAAGAAGCTGCGCCCACTGAACCCCAATCTGTTGAACCAACAGAAGAACCCGGGACCACTGAAGGCCCGGCACCTGCCGCCCAGGGTGGCGGGATATTGGAAGCCGTAAAGGCCCGCGGTACACTCATATGTGGTGGCCGTACCGACTTGGCCGGATTTGGTATGCTGGATGACGCCGGGAACAACATGGGCTTTGATATCGACCTTTGTCGCGCTGTTGCTGCGGCCGTTTTGGGCGATCCCGAAGCTATTGAGGTTGTGCCTCTAACAGCTGCTGATCGTGGTCCTGCCCTTCAGACCGCTGAAGTCGACATGCTGTCTCGAAATGTTACCTGGACCTCCAGCCGTGATGCCCAATGGGGGAACTTCACCATCATAATGTTCTTTGATGGTCAGGGCTTCATGATACGCGAGGATACCGGTATCACTTCTACGGATGAATTTGACGGGGCTACCGTCTGTGTGACCAGTGGTACCACCACTGAACAGAACCTGGCTGACTTCTTCCGTCAGAACGGCATGACCTATGAAGCCGTGATCTTCGAAGAGACTGCAGCCGTATACGGCGCTTATGAAGAAGGTCGCTGCGACATCACAACCAGTGATAAGTCACAGTTGGCTTCCGTTCGCAGTGGTTTTGCTGACCCAAGTGCCCACATTATCCTGGATACCACTATCTCCAAAGAGCCGCTCACGCCGGCAGTCCCGCATGGTGACGATGCCTGGTTTGATACTGTCAAGCTGGTTATGTTTGCGCTGATTAACGCTGAAGAATTGGGCGTTACGCAGGCCAACGTCGAAGAGATGAAGACCAGCGATAATATCAATGTCCGGCGCTTACTCGGCGGCGATGAAGGTGATTGGGGCTATTCTGATTTAGGTCTCGATCCTGATGCTTTGGCCAGGGCAATTGCTGCTGTTGGCAACTATGGTGAAATCTATGACCGTTATATGGGTCCCGATGGCCTTGCTTTCACCCTGCCGCGCGGTCCTAATAATCTGTGGACCAATGGTGGTTTGGTTTACGCTCCACCAGTCAAATAGTAGTTAATTTAAAAAGCCGATGTGAGGGATGCAGTTACTTCTGTGGCTGCATCCCTCCTCTAAATAACAAGGAAGAGCGTGATGGCATCTGCACAGTCTTCTGATCCACAAAGAACCACTATTCCTTTCTATCGGGATGAGCGCATCCTCCGGATTGTGACTCAAATTGTTTCTACAGTAATAATCATTGGCCTGCTCATTTTTGCAGTGCTCAACTTCTTTCGGGCAGCTGAAGCCCGCAATATGACCCTGACATTCGGATTCCTGGATGAGGCCGCAGGCTTCCCGATCAGTAATCCCCCCATCGAGTATGATCCGTCCATGTCGTTTGGCCGGGCATTTTTCGTGGGCCTGGTAAATACCTTGCTGGTGTCGGTTACCGGGGTAATTGCAGCCACAATACTTGGTACTCTGGTTGCGCTGGCTCGTCTCTCCTCTAACTGGTTATTGAGCCGCATAGCTCTGGTTTATATCGAATTCAATCGCAATATCCCTCTCTTGGTTTTATTGTTTATTTTGTACTTTGTCGTGTTTGGACAACTTCCCCAGATAAAAGACAGTATCACATGGCCCGGACCTACCTATATTAATAAGCGGGGAATTTACATGACCTGGCCGCGTTTAACAGATACTGGCATGCCATTTGTGATCTTGCTCGGCATAGGTGTTGTTGCAGCTATTATTGCATTTATTGTTTTACGTCGTCGTCGAGAACTCAGTGGTCAGAATACATATTATATACAGACAAGTATTGGTATCGTTATCGTTTCAGGAGTTGTTGGCTGGATCATCTCAGGAGGTTCTCCTTTTCAACTCTCGACTCCTGTTTTGTCGGGGTTTAACTTCCAGGGTGGTTTGCGGCTGACCCCAGAGTTTGCCGGTATGTTTATCGGTCTGACAACCTATACGGCGGCATTCATTGCCGAAGTGGTTCGTTCCGGAATCCAGGCCGTAGACCGTGGCCAGATTGAAGCTGCCCGTGCAGTTGGCCTGTCAACCATGCAGGTGCTCAGTCTTGTCGTCATGCCGCAAGCATTAAGAATCATCGTCCCACCGATGATCAGTCAATACCTCAATCTGACGAAAAACTCGAGCTTAGCTCTGGCGATCGGCTTTCAGGAGGTTTTCAGTGTTGGGAAAATTGCCATCAACCAGGCTGGCCGGGCAGTACCAGTGTTTGCTTTGGTGATGTTAACATATCTCACACTGAGCCTTATTACTTCATTTGTACTTAACATTTATAATCGTCGCATTCAGTTCGTATCGAGGTAATCATGGATAGTGCCCAGGTTACACAAGAAGAAATTCGTCCCCCGTTGCCGCCAGGTCCTATTAAATGGATGCGGGATAATCTCTTTAACAGCTGGTTTAACTCAATATTGACCCTGGTCCTGCTCCCGGTTGTTTTCTTTTCTCTGGTAAATGTTATCTTATGGATATTTGCGGGAGCCGACTGGCGAGTTGTTACGCAATTCCCATTATTGTACGCAGTCGGGCAATATCCTCGTGGGGAGCTTTGGCGTGTTGGTGTAGGTTTGTCTGCAATCGCCTTTTTCCTGGGCGCCAGTTGGGGGAAGTGGGGCGGTTTGTTACGATCGATTTCTATAGCAGTGGGTATATTTTTTGCCTTTTTCACACTTTTACCACTCCAGCATCCTGCTCTTAATGTGAGCATGCGCATTTATCTGGGGGCAAATGTGCTACTGGTGTTAATCGGGAATTGGATCGGACAAAAAAAAGCTGTGAAGGGGATGTATATCATCATCGGATGGGCCATTATCCCCTTTGTTAGTGTATTTCTTCTTGCAGGTATACAAGGTAGTGAGCTCATTCCAAGTGTTTCGACAACGTTTTGGGGCGGTTTGCTGGTGACTTTCTTGCTCTCTGCTGGTGGCATTTTATTGTCTTTCCCCATCGGCTTGATCCTCGCACTCGGCCGTCGTTCGACGCTTCCGGTTGTCAAAGCATTCTCGACAATTTTCATTGAAACCGTCCGCGGTGTTCCGCTGATCACAATTCTTTTTATGTTCTCTATCATTCTGGCTTTGTTTTTGCCTGCTGATTCCCGTATCGACCGTCTGGTGCGCGCATTAATGGCCGTTACCTTCTTTAGTGCTGCATACACCGCCGAGAATGTGCGGGGTGGCTTGCAGGCTGTTCCAACCGGTCAGATTGAGGCAGCTAAAGCGGTTGGCATGAACGGTTTCCAAACGATGGTTTTCATTGTCCTACCGCAAGCGTTGAGGGCTGTGCTCCCGGCTATCGTTGGTCAGTTCATCTCTCTGTTTAAAGATACCACTCTGGTGGTTATCGTTGGCATCAATGATCTGTTAGGGATTGGGCGTTCGATCATCAATTCTGATCCCGAATTTGTCCAATTGCAAACAGAGGTATATATATTCATTGCCCTAATATATTGGATTTTCAGCTACTTGATGTCCCTTGCCAGCCGGCGTTTGGAAGCTGCCATGGGTGTTAGCTCACGTTTGTAGGAGTCTTCATTATGACAATAACAACTGAACCGATCATTGTTTGCAAAGATGTGCACAAATGGTATGACGAGTTCCATGCCTTGAAGGGGGTCAATATGGAAGTGAAGAAAGGCGAAGTAATCGTTATATTTGGACCATCTGGCTCAGGAAAATCAACGTTTATCCGTACACTTAACCGTCTGGAGGAACATCAGCGGGGTACGATTATTATTGATGGGATTGAACTTGGCCATGATGTCCGCAATATCGAACGCATTCGTATGGAAACGGGGATGGTGTTCCAGCAATTTAACCTTTTCCCACATTTGACCGTAATGCAAAATATCACACTGGCGCCCATTTGGGTGCGGAAGTGGCCGAAGAAGAAAGCCGAGAAGGTGGGGATGGAGTTGCTCGAGCGCGTGGGGATTCCGGAACAGGCGTACAAATTCCCGGGCCAACTCTCCGGCGGACAGCAGCAGCGCGTGGCAATCGCGCGTGCGCTTGCCATGCAGCCCAAGATCATGCTCTTTGACGAACCGACTTCCGCGCTCGACCCTGAAATGATCAAAGAAGTGCTGGATGCCATGATCGAGCTGGCAAAATCCGGTATGACCATGCTGGTCGTTACGCACGAAATGGGATTTGCCCGCGCTGTGGCGGACCGCATGTTCTTTTTCGATTACGGCAATATCGTGGAAAGTGGCACGCCGCAGGAAATATTCAAGGAGCCGAAGGAAGATCGTACCAAATTATTCCTTTCGCAGATCCTTCAACATTAGAGTAATTTCCATAAAGAAAAGAGCCAGATGGGCTACATCTGGCTCTTTTAC
>JBAVJG010000113.1:0-6592 GCA_049687655.1 Anaerolineales bacterium
TATCAAGATCAAGCTCCCCACTTACTTTGGTATTGGAAAGAATTTGGGGAAAAAGAAAACGCAGACAAATACTTAACTGAATATTTAACTTCCAATATAATGTTCATAAATTATTCAATTCAATGGTTCCAATTGCATATCCTATGGATGGAAGCCCGCCCCATAAGAGTGATTTTGAGCGTAGCCAATATGATTACTTAAAATCTATTGTAGATCCTAATTTGATTGATAAGGTGTTGAAATCTGAATATGGGAAAGATTTAGAAAGCGAGCAGTTTCCACGCGAATTTGGAAAATTAGATGATTTACTATTTGCCAAACAATTTGTATGGTTGCACAACTACGTGAAAACTGAATCCGAAAAAGATAAAGAGGAAACCTCTGAAAATGAATAATACTTTAGTCTAATCCTTACAAAACAAAAAACACTCTCGTTTAGGAAAACCAAAAAACTTACTTCACAGGCGTCAACTTGAAAAACAGAATGCCCCGATTCGTTTTGCGGCGGTAGTTATCGAACAAAAGAAAAACGGTCTCGGACATCCACGTCACGAGACCGTTTTTGTTTTAGAAACCAGAAACGCTTACCTCATTGGCGCCAACTTGAACACCGGGATGATTCGCTCCGTCTTGCGGCAGGTTGCCTTGAATCAGACTTCGGAGGTCTCTGAGACCTCCGAAGTCTTTCTGTAATCTGAAGGGTCTCCGTTCCGACTTCCACTGTCAGGCGCAGGTGGGGAAAAATGATATAATCATTCCAGATATTCGGAAATGCTGAATTTCTGGAGAATTTTATGAAAACTACCCTACAAATCCGCAGTAAAGGGACGATCACCCTGCCAGCCGACTTGCGCAACAAGTACGGGCTGGAAGAGGGTGAAGTGCTGAATATCATCGATCTGGGAAATGGCACATTTCTATTATCTCCCCGCCGCTCGCGTGTGGATGAACTGGCTGATAAGATCCGCGTGGAACTGGAATCGCGCGGCGAATCGCTCGAGTCCATGCTGACAACGTTGCGTGAAGTGCGGGAAGAATATGACGCGGAAAAGTCCTGAAATTTTCCTGGATACCAGCGTCATTATTGCTGCGGTCATGTCGCCAACAGGGGGAGCACGCCTGTTATTTCATCTTGCTCATGCTGGCACAATTCAATTGTTGGTAGGGAAAGGCGTTTTGGGTGAAGCGGAAGAAGTCATGCGGCGCAAAGCCCCAGAACTCTTAGGTTTGTTGGCACAGTTGCTTGATGAGACCGGGATTGAAATTTGCGATGAACCCACTTCAAAGCAGCTAGAACAGGCAGGTACTTTAATCGGCTATGCCCCCGATGCCAATGTCCTTGCACAGGCGCTTTCTGCGAATCCTGAATGGCTTGTCAGCCACGATAAAGAACATTTTGTAGAGAATCCTGAACTCAATGATTTGCCATTCAGGATTGGCACACCGGGCGATGTCATTGCGTGGTTGAGAGAATATTTGTCACTTTGATTCCACTTGGCTCTGATCCAAAAGCTACAAGACAAGAGAATGAGTCCTTGAAATCAAATCAGTTCAGGGGTAAAATGCTAAGCAGATTTTACGTTTTGCTTAGCAAGGAGAGAGCATGGCTACATCCGTCAAAGTCAGTAACCGGTACCAGATTGCCGTTCCGCAGTCCGCGCGCAAGAAACTCAACATCCAGAAAGGCGACCGCCTGCTGGTAGATGTGCAGGATGGCGTCATTGTCCTGGTCCCGCAGCCGAAGCGCTATAGCGAGCATCTGGCTGGTTTGCACAAAGCAGTCTGGGAAAATGTGGACGCCCAGGAGTATATCGACGGGGAGCGGGTAGCATGGGCGGACTCAGAGAAAAGTTAATCGGTGCAAGCATCATTGGGCTGGATACTTCGCTTTTTATCTATCATCTCGAAGCCAACCCAACCTATGCTCCACACATCAAAAGTATTTTTGAGAACATGGAAGAGGGCGAATTCCAGGGAGTCACATCCACAATTACATTGATGGAATTGACTGTCCTGCCCTGGCGCACGGGACATGAAAATGTCGCCCGTGAATACGAAACGGTTCTGGTCAATTTCCCCAACCTGTCCATCGTTTACGTTGACCGAGATGTGGCCCGACTGGCTGCAAAGCTGCGCGCCGATTTTAACGTCTCGCCAGCAGATGCGCTGCAAGTGTCGGCAAGTCTTCAAGCCGGGGCAAAAGCATTTCTGACCAATGACAAGAGATTGACTGGCCTGCAAACGGTCATCGAGATTTTGATATTGGATGATTTTGTTGGGCTGGAATAAATAGGGGAAGAAAATAATAAACGGTCTCGGAGGTCAACATTACGAGACCGTTTTCGTTTAAGAACCTATCAGCCTTACTTTACCGGGATCACGCAGTCCGCCCTGCGGCGGTAGTCATCGAAACCGGGCAGCATTTCGACCATCTTGCTATACAAAAAATTCCTTTGAATGCAAGCTTGCATTCAAAGGAATTTCAACAAGGCATTTTGGACTATTCTTGTCTATTATTCAGGGAATTGAGTTAGAATCAAATCGGTAACGCCACAAGGAGACCTGATGGAACGGAAAACGCAGAAAGGCTATTTATTGCTGGCCGATATTTCAGGCTATACCTCCTTTATTGCCAGGACCGAAATCGAACATGCGGAGAATGTCATCTCCCCGCTTTTGGAAACCATCATTGAAAAATTTGGCAATCTGCTCACCTTTGTCAAACTGGAAGGCGATGCCGTTTTCGCATATGTGCCGGAAGAGCGGGTATCCAGTGGTAGCGCCTTGCTCGAACTGCTCGATCAAACGTATCTCATCTTTCGAGATTCAGCCACAACTATGTACGAGAGGGCGACCTGTCCATGCAAGGCCTGTAAGGCCATCCCCACGCTTGACCTGAAATTTTTTGTCCATCATGGTGAATATGTCATTCAGAAAGTGGCAGGGACCATAGATCTATTGGGAAATGATGTTACCCTGATCCACAGGCTCGCGAAAAATCATGTCACTGAGTCCACGGGCTGGAATGGGTACGTGTTGTTCACGGGTCACTGTCTTGAGCACATGGGAGAGGATACGAAACCTTTTATCCGGCAGGCAGAAACCTATGAGCATCTTGGGGATGTAGAAACGTATGTCATGGATATGCGTGCTCGTTATGATATGATGAAAAAGTTGCCACGCACATTAGGATCTTAAAACGGTCTCGGAGGTCAACGTCACGAGACCGTTTTCTGTTTAAGGAACAAAAAATCTTACTTCATGGGTGTCAGCACAATCCCCAGGATCGCGCGTTCTGTGATGCAGCCCTACACCAGCTTGCCATGCCCTTCGAAGACCGGCTTGTTTTCCAGAATGCGCTTTGGCGAGAAAATAGACAGATCTAAAGTGACGTTGGCACCGCGTATGATTTCGGCCAGGTAGCGGCCAATGGCATGGCATTGTTGGAAGCCGTGCCCGGAGAAACCGTTGACCAGCAAAAAACCTTCCAACCCGGGCCATTCTCCCAGGATGACATTCCCATCAAAACGGTTGACCGCGTACAACCCGGACCATCCGCTTTGAATCTTCAACTGGTCGAAGGCTGGCACATATTCGACCAGTTCCGGCCACATGAATTCCATGAAGCGATCATGATTCCAGGAGAAGTCAAAGCCGACCGGATCGTCATCGAACGATTTTCCGCACATGAACTGGCCGCCATGTTCCTGGATCAGGTACAGGCCGGAGGGGAAAACGGTCAGCGGATAAATTTCTTTTGGCTCGGTGGCTGTTTGCAGGACGAACACCTGCCGCATGACCGGATCGACCGGCAGTTCGATCCCGGCCGTGCGAGCCAGCTTTGTGCCCCAGGCGCCGGCGCTGTTCACGACGTATTTGGCGCTCAATTTCCTGCCGTCTGTTAATTTCACCCCGCTGACTACCCCAGCTGAATGCAGTATTTCTGCAACTTCCGCTTCGATATACGTTGCACCCAGGTCTACAGCTTTCCTCTTGAAGCCGATCAGCACCGCCTGCGGGTCCATGGTGCCGTCCAGCGGGCCAAAAGTGCCCCCGGCAAATTTTGTTTCATTATACAGAGGAAACCTTGCCTTAATTTCCGCGGGTTCCAGCCAGCTGACCTCACAGCCCATGCGCTGCTGCAGCGCCAGCCCGGCCTTTGCATTCTCCATGTTGGCTTCATCTGCCAGGAACAGGTTTCCCTGCTGTCGGAAGTCGATTTCAGGCCGCCAATCGCCGACCGCCATGTTTTCGCTAAACGTTTTCAGCCTTTCCAGCCCGTACAAGGAAATGAGGATGTTTTCCTTGAGATTGAACTGCAAACGCGCATTGCCGTCTGAAAGCACGGTGGAGTTGTATGTATACTCAGGATCCATCTCAACGATAGCAACCTTCATCTTGGGATCTGCCTGCATTAGATAATAGGCCGTGGCGCATCCCATCACACCGCCGCCGGCCATGATCACATCAAACTTTGTCGTATCATTCATGATTTCTTTGCCTGTCCATTAAATTGAACGGGTGATTCCGCCATCAGCACGGATATTTTGCCCGGTAATATATCCTGCCTCGTCAGATAGCAGGAAACGAACCGTTTTCGCGATCTCCTGTACCCTGGCGTAGCGTTTCATCGGGATTTTCGCCAGGTTTTCGTCACTTTCCGGATAGTTGTCCATATATCCAGGCAGGACGTTGTTGATCCGAATGCCGGCTTCGGCATAGCGATCTGCATAAAGTTTCGTGAAACCAGCTAAACCGCTACGCAAGCTGCTTGAAACGGGGAATGCTGCGTCAGGTTCAAAAGCGGAGAAGGTAGAAATATTGACGATTGCTCCGCTACCTTGCTTCTCAAAGATCGGTGTGACCAGACGAGCCATACGTACCACGTTCAGGATGAGCAGTTCCAGGCCTTGGTGCCAGTCATCATCAGAAATCGCTAAAATGTCCCCTTTGGGCGGATGACCCGTATTGTTGACGACCGCATCGACCCGCCCGAATTTTTGCATGGTGGAGTCAACTAACTTTGTCAGGTCTGAAGGTTCGGTGACGGAGCCGGTCATCCCGATCCCGTCCAGTTCCTGGGCCAACTTGAGTGCTCCACCGGAGTTTGAGAGCAAAGAAACCCGGTACCCAACTGCGGCCAATTCGCTCGCAACGGCGGCGCCAATGCCTTTTCCGGCAGCTGTGATGATAGCAACTTTTTCGATCATTGTGATCTCCTTAAGCGTTGTCGTTATCTATAATTGCCATGACTTCAATCTCTACGTCACAACCTTCTGCGACCGTATTGCTGATCTCAACCATGGCGCTGGCGGGGCGCGCGGTTGCGAAATACTCGTTCCGGACAGCGGAAACTTCGCCGTATTTGCCGGCATCCGTCATAAAGAACAAGGCCTTGACGACATCGTCCAGACTGGCCCCGGCCTCTTCGAGCACCCGCTGAATGCGTTTGAAGATGAAATGGGTTTGCGCGCTGAAATCGCCGGGCGCGACAGGGGTGCCATCTTCATTTAGTGCAAGCTGGCCTGCTACAAGTACCATCGTTTTTATGCCGAGGTCAATTTTCACGCCCTGTGAATAATGACCAAAAGTGTTAATTTGGAAAGGGTTGATGCGTTCGATCATTCTATTCTCCTGTGAGGCTCATAATCGCATTCAGATTGTGCATGAATTGGGTTCCAATCACCACCTGCACAGTATATCAACATATCGCGAAATGTCATTATTTAAGATTTGATTGAGTCCACTGGATTGACGAATCTTGGGTTGGGAAAATAACGAGTCCAGATATTTAACGAAAAACGGTCTCGGAAATCAACGTCACGAGACCACTTTCTGGTTAGAAAACAATAAGCCTTACTTCACAGACGTTAGAACGAGCACCGGGATCACGCGCTCCGTCTTGCGCCGGTAGTCATCGAAACCGAGCATCATCTCGACCATCTTGTTATACAGGCGAGTTCGTTCCGGTTATCCGGCAACTTTTGCATCCACCTGGAAGGGGGCAAATTCCAGGGAGTCACTTCCACCATCACATTGATGGAATTAACCCGTCTTGCCCTGGCGCTTAGGATATGAAAATGTAGCCCGTGAATACGAAACGGTTCTGGTCAATTTCCCCAACCTGTCCATCCTTGATATTGACCGTAACGCGGTGCGCCTGGCTGCCAAATTGCGCGCCGATTTCAACGTCTCGTCTGCGGATGCACTGCAAGTGGCAGCGGGACTTCAAGCTGGCGCGAAAACCTTTCTGACCAACGACAAGAGACTGTCTGATTTGCAAACGGTCTTGGATATTTTACTGTTAAATGACTTCATCAATTTGGGTTAGGTAGGAAAACGAATCAAATCCAAACGTAAGCTGACTATTTCATTAACCGTATAGCCCGGCCAGTTAACAATCCAACCCTTGTCGCCACATATTCAACCAACCTGTATATCAACCAGAAAGGCCCCACAATGCAGAAAATAACGATAACAATCGTGAGCATCGGGTCAGGATCAGTAGATTTGTTTTCGCTTTGAGAGTGGTAATGGTGACCAAATAACGGATTAAAGTTCATAACTTATCTTTACCAAATAAGAGTTACAC
>JBAVJG010000114.1:0-8989 GCA_049687655.1 Anaerolineales bacterium
CCGGTGGGCACCTGCTCAGTCGCGTTGACAAAGGTGGGTGTTAGCGTGAAGGTTGGCGACGGCCCGGGGGTAAAGGGGACACGCTGAGCAAGGGGATTGTTGTTGGGCAGGATCAAGCCAAAGACAATAGCCGCAATGACCGCCACACCGACCAATCCGAACCCGACCAGGCGTCCGGTGGGGCTGGCGAACATGGTTTTCAGCGTCCGTTTTTCTCTGGGCTTATCGGTTGCCAGGCCGAGTTTTTCTTCCCACAGGCGCGGACGGTCCAATGAAAACGGTTGAACGCTTTCATCTGGCGGGAGGGCCCCCAGCAATACCAGTCCCCGTTTGGCGGTAGCATTTTCAGGGTCCAGTTGGAGCGCCGTTTGCAGGCAGTAGATTCGTTCCTTGGCTGATTCGACAACCGCACTCAACCAGATCCAGTATGTAACGTTGTTCTGGTCCGTTTTGAGCAGTTGGGTCAGCAGGTCTCTGGCTTTGGCTTTGTCGCCTTCACGCAGAGCATCGACTGCTTCCTGGAACATAGTATCGTCGGCCATAACTAGATTGTATTACAGGCTGGGGACTGGGACAAGTTCAGTAAACTTGCAATATCGTTATTCGTGGAATTCTTCCACCTGGTAAACCAGGACGTCCAGATGCTTTTTGCGCCAGTGATCGGGTGTTACCCCCATTTTGTAACATAAATTTTCGAGGAAGCAGGCCGGGGTGGGCAACTTTTCCCACACCTGTGGCAGGAAGGTGGCGCGGCGCAGGCCATCCCGCAAGATCACGCCGTCTATTCCGGGGCGCAGGCTGGACAATAAATCTTCAGATTTACAGTAATCAAGCGGAACTGGAATGGTAAGACGAGAAATTTCTATCGCAATTTGAGAGAGCTCTTCCGGACATACAGCCGGGAAGCGGAAGTCTTGCAACGCAGCCGCGCTGGCATGTTCGCGCACATCCTCCGCCAGAGGCCGGCAGGGTTCGAGTGCGCCGATGCAGCCGCGCAAGTTGCCGGCGATGGTCAATGTGACAAAGGATGCACCCTGTTCGCGTAAGCGGGGCGGCAGGGAATCCAATTCGAGCGGCGGCAATTTCTGGCCGCGCACGCCATCCTCCAGAGCCAGACGGGCTAGTTCCAGCAGGGTACTCTTCTCTTCGGCTGTCAGTTTGTCTGTGGTCATCGTGCCTCCCGCCCTCCGGGAATCTTATCCGACCAATTTTCGGTACGCTCTGTCGTGATAGACCAGCGGATCGCCCTCACCGTTGCCACGCGCCGATACTACTTCGGCCAGGAAGAGCGTGTTCGTGCCGACCTCAATGGACTGGGAAACGCGGCAATCCAGGTAGGCCAACCCGCCCTTGATGAAAGGTGCGCCCGTGACCAGCGTCTCGGTCTCGATGCCCGCCAGGCGGTCTTCTGCATCCGGTATGCGTCCAGCGAATCGGTCGGAGATTTCCTGCTGATCATCTGCAAGGATGGTTACGGCAAATCCGTTGGCCTGCGAGGCAAGCTTGTGCGTACGGCTGCCTGTTTGCACGGAGATCATGATCAAGGGCGGCTCCAACGAGATGGAAGTGAAAGAACTGACAGTCATACCATGCTGTTCCTCCGCGTGAGAGGCGGTCACAACGGCAATGCCAGAGGTCCACGCGCGCATGGATTGGCGAAGTTGTTCGGGATCAAGCGTTGTTGTGGGTTTCATATGTTTTTTATCATAGCGGTGAGGGGAAAGGGAGTCAAGGTAAAAATTCGGTGTTCAAATGGTATTCTGATAAAGTTCATATTGTTTTCATAAAAATATTGCCGCGAGTTAGATCCCCATAGTTTGCTTTATGCTAAGGCAACTTCAACCCCAAATATCCTTTGCTCGTAACAAATTGCAAAAAATCGCGCCGCATTTCTCCGTGCGGAGCACGGTTGGCTAGAACTGAGGTTAGGAGCACTAAGCTTTTCGGCAAGGTTAATGGGAGTGTCAGGAATCTTGTGTAAATGGATATTAGACAGGCCAGCGATCTTCAAAGCGAATGGCTAACTGTTTGAGGATTAACGGCCAATCACGGATAGGAGCAGTCCATTTCCTGTAATGTCCATCGTGGGCGAAACTAATAAAAACATCGTGTTGGTATTTTTCACTCATTTTTTCCATCACTTTCATTTCACTTTGTAATTATCTATATATTACTGACACCCAACCTCTGCTTAATAGACGGACATAAAAAAGCTTATGTACAGACCCCTACTAAGAAGACTCGCGTTTTGCGTATTATCGAATTGGAATTAAAACCCAAACTAATTGTGGTTATTGCAATTATTGTAGCATGAACTTTGCTTCCCAAAACCACCTACTCACTCCAAAAAACTCAACTAATCATAAATACCCCAAACAAAGTCCAAATTCCCCCTTGCTATTTCAGCGCCTGTTGAGGTACTATTATACGAAACAGCATGGAATCTTCATCCGTTTCGCCCTCCCGCAACCGTTCACAACCCATACGTGTGCTGGGCAGCACGCTCGGCCTGGCCATCCTGCTGGCGACCCTGTTCAACCTGTGGACGCCCTCCAAGGGCCTGTTCGCAGGCAGTTTTTCGGACAAGCTCGATCTGCTGCTAACGGCCCAGCCGGAAACCAACTTCGTCGCCACGCCGCAGCCGCAACTGCGCATCGGGATCGTGGCCGGGCACGCGGGCAACGACGCAGGCGCCATCTGCCGCGACAGTACCGGCAACGTCTCTCTGACAGAAGCGGACGTCAACCTGGACATCGCCAGCCGGGTGCAGAAAACCCTGACGGATGAGGGCTATCAGGTGGATTTGCTGAACGAGTTCGATACGCGCTTGAACGGCTACCGCGCCGTGGCGCTGGTGTCCATTCACAACGACTCGTGCGAGTATGTCAACGACGAAGCCACTGGCTTCAAAGTAGCGGCAGCGGTCAATACGCACGACTTCAACCGTGCTACACGCCTGACCGAGTGCCTGCGCGACCGCTACCAGAACGTCACCGGGCTGCATTTCCATGCCGGGAGCATCACCACCGACATGCGCGGCTACCACGCTTTTTCGGAAATCGACCCGAACACCATCGCCGCCATCATCGAGACCGGGTTCATGAACCTCGACCAGGACCTGCTGGTCAAACAGACGGATAAAGTCGCCTATGGTGTTGCGCAGGGCATTCTATGTTTTGCCCGCAATGAGAATGTCGAACCGACGCCGCTACCTACGTATGCGCCCTGAAGGCAAAAATGAATGCTGAGTTGATCCAAGCCCAAAAAGCTATCCAGAACGCGCGCGAAGCCCTGCGCGACGGGGACCGCAGCGCGGCCCGTCGTTGGGCAGAGCAGGCCGCCAAATTGGCCCCGCAGTTGGAAGACCCCTGGCTGATCTTAGCGGCTGTCGCCAGCCCGAAAACCAGTGTTGCCCTTATCGAGCGCGCGTTGAAGATCAACCCGGACAGCCCGCGCGCGCGCAAGGGCATGCAATGGGCCTTGAAACGCCTGCAGGAAGTCCCGCCCGGTAGTAGCGTGGAGGTCCCGCCCGATAGTGACGGGAAAGCCCCGTCAGAACAGAAAAAAGTTGAGGAAACGACACAGCAGGTCAGGGCTGCGAAAAGAAGCGCGCCGCCGAAAAAATCAAAGCGGGCAGCTTTCTATCCCATCCTGTTGCTGGCGCTAGGCTGTATCGTCGTCCTGGCCGCTGCATGGACTGCCAGCGCCTCCCCGGCTCTGGCGTCTATCTTGAGCGGTACTTCCCGCAGTCAGCCGAGCGTGGCGGAGCATCCGAAGGTTTGGGCTCGGGTGGAGATCGCCAAACCGGCGCAATCATCCGAACCGGCGCCTGTCGCTGCGGAAGGCGAGACCATCCTGCAGCTCCCCACCCCGGCTTTACCGTCGCCCACACTGGAACCAACCACAGCGCCCTCCACATCCACTTCCGAAACCGAACCCACCGCCATGCCTGAAGCGACATCAACCCCGGCAGGCTCGCTTGTGCTGGACATCGTCGAAGACACGCCTGTGCCTACAGCAGGGCCGACCGAAGAAAGCGCCCCCGCCAAACCGGCCCCCCCGGTAGGCAATGGCGTACGCTGGATCGAGGTCAACCTCACCGAGCAGCGCGTTTATGCGTGGGAGGGTGACGTGTTGATGAATTCGTTCATTGTTTCCACTGGCACCTGGGCCACGCCCACCGTGACCGGTACGTTCAATATCTGGAACAAGACTCGTATCCAAACCATGTCTGGCCCTGGCTATTCATTGCCAAATGTACCTTTCGTGATGTATTTCTACGAAGATTACGGTTTCCACGGCACGTACTGGCACAACAACTTCGGTACGCCCATGAGCCACGGCTGCGTCAACCTGACCATTCCGGATTCGGAATGGCTCTACAACTGGGCCTCCTACGGTACAACGGTGAAAGTCCACTATTAGCCAGAACCCCATGGATACCCCTCTCAGCGCAATCTCGCGCCGTGATTTTTTGAAGCTGGCCGGTTACGGCATGCTGGGGTTGTCACTGCCTGATTTTTCCCAAAACTTTATCTCACAATCCTTTGACGATGACCTGCAGGGTCGCGTCACCGAAAAGTCCCTCTGGATGTACTCCGAGCCCTCGACGGAGTCCGAACGCGTTGAAATGTACTGGCGCGACCTGGTCGTCCCGCTCACCGGCGCGGCCATCGGCAAAGACACAGAAGCTTATAACCGCGTCTGGTACGAGGTGGACGGCAAGGGATTTGTCTATTCCGGTAGCGTCCAGCCGGTCAACACCGTTCTCAATGACCCGACCAGCAAAGTGCCGCCCAGCGGTTTGTTGGGTGAAATCTCGGTCCCTTTCACAGACGCGCACGAAGAACCGGATGCCAGCACTCAGGTCGCTCACCGGCTGTATTACGAGACCGTACACTGGATCACGGACTCGGTCATTGGAGCGGACGGGGAGATCTGGTACCGTTTGCTGGACGACAAATGGAATCTGTCTTACTACACACCGGCCAGACACTTGCGCCTCATCCCGGAAGATGAGTTTGCTCCCCTTTCACCGGAGGTTCCCGATTCCCAGAAATTGATCGAAGTGAGCCTGACCCGGCAGCTTGTCCTGGCCTATGAGAACTCCCGGCTGGTGTTCGCAGCCCGCACAGCAACTGGCAGCCAGTACCGCAGCGGACGCTGGTCCACGCCCATCGGGCAATTCATTACCTTCTATAAACGTCCCACCCGCCACATGGCCGCGGGTGATATCGCCTCCAACGGCTTCGATCTGCCCGGCGTGCCCTGGGTGCTGTATTTAACCAAAAGTGGGATATCCTTCCACGGCACCTTCTGGCATAATGACTATGGACGCCCGCGCAGCCACGGCTGCATCAATTTGACACCGCAGGCCGCCAAATGGCTCTACCGCTGGACTGCCCCCGCCGTCAAACCCGGCAAGCACTTCGCTTACGAATACTTCGGCACCACTGTACGCATATTTGAATAATCGTTCAACATAAAACCACATATTTTCTAATCGAGTCCTTAGGGCTTTGTGGTAAATTCCAAGTAATGATAAAACCGATCAACTCTTTCTCGCGACGCGATTTTCTGAAACTGAGCGCTTCCGGCGCATTGGGGATGTTTCTGGCCGAAACCGGCCTCGACCGCGCACTGGTCGTCACAGAACCACCTGCGGATCACGGGCGCGTGTTGATGAGCGGCCTGTTCATGTACGAATCCCCCTCGTTCACCAGCGAGGGCTGGAAGGCTTTTGGCAAAGACCAGATTGTCCCTATCTCTGAAGTGGTCGAAGGCGATGAAGGCAACCCCTACAACACGGCCTGGTACCGCATCGGGGAGGAGGGTTTCACCTACTCCGGCTGGGTGCAGCCCGTGGAAACGAACTACAACAAATCTGTGCTCGACATCCGTGCAGAAGGCCAGGTCGGCGAGATCACCGTCCCATTCAGCCTGGCTCGCACTGAGCCGAATGTTCTCTATAAAGGGATTCGACTGTACTACCAGACCACGCATTGGGTGACGAAAACCATCGTCAACCGCCAGCAGAAGAGCATCTGGTACGAGATCTACGACTTCCACGAGCGCAAGTCTTACTACGTTCCCACGTATGATGTACGCATCATCCCGGACGAAGAGCTTGCTCCCCTTTCACCGGAAGTTCCCGAAGCCCTGAAGCACATCCTCGTGGACCTGGGTACCCAAACCGTCACCGCCTTCGAAGATGACACTCCTGTCTTGATCTCACGCTGCTCCAGCGGCGCGGGCGATACCAGAACCCCACTGGGCGATTTTCGTACATATCATAAAGGCCCTTCCGTGCACATGACCAACGAAGGCGACGACGAGGCCGGCATTTACGATCTGCCCGGCGTGCCCTGGTGCTCGTTCTTCACCGGAACGGGGATTGCTTTCCATGGGACGTACTGGCATAATGATTATGGACGCCCGCGCAGCCACGGCTGTGTGAATTTGCCGTCAGTGGATGCCAAATTCATCTATCGCTGGAGCAACCCCGTCGTCCCGTCCGGAGTCGATTACCTGCATCTTCCGGGGCAGGGAACTGCCGTTCAAGTCATCAATTCCACACAGGAGTAATGCATGAATTCCATCTTCCAATATGATCATTATCTGCTCAAGCGTCAGGTCTTTGCGCTGACCGGCAAGTTCCGCTACTACGACCCGAACGGCAACCTGGTCATGTTCAGCGAGCAGAAGATGTTCAAATTGCGCGAAGATATCCGCGTGTTCTCCGACGAGAACAAAACCCAGGAAGTGCTGCAAATCAAGGCGCGCCAGATCATCGACTTTTCAGCCGCCTATGACGTGATCGACAGCGCCTATACCCAAAAGGTTGGGACGCTGCGCCGCAAAGGGTTGCGCTCTATCCTGCGCGACGAGTGGGAAGTGTTGGACAACAACGACCAGCTCATCGGCACGCTGTTCGAGGACAGCCCCGGGCTGGCCATGCTGAGGCGTTTGCTGCTCGGCTCGCTCCTACCGCAAAATTACGATATCACCGTCCGTGACCAGCGCGTGGCCGATCTGAAGCAGCGCTTCAACCTGTTCCGCTACGAACTGGATGTGGATTTCAGTTTTGACACCGCCCGCGTGCTGGACCGCCGGGTGGGCCTGGCGGCCGGCATTTTACTGGCGGCCATCGAAGGAAGACAGAGTAATTAATGCCCAAACAACCCCTCTTCGCCGGACTGGTCATCGACGAAACCGGCAAACCCGCTGATACCACTTATGTCGGAGACGAGCCCTGCTATGTCCTTGATGATGCCGGGTTCCTCCGTCACGTCTCCTCTGAGGAGATCGACCGGCAGGTCTTGCAGCATTTGCAAAATTTGATGAAGGGCAGCGAAGACCTGATCTCAGAGCAGACTGCCAAGATGCTCGGGCAGGAGGATCTCTTTACCGTAGCAGCCATCCAGCAGCAGCTAAAGAACATGGACAAGCAATTTGACATGTTGTTGCAGCAAGGTATCCCCGAAGATGCGCGTGCCTACCTGGGCATGACGGGTTTCAAAGTGGTGGTGAATTACCAGGGCGAAGTGCTGCGGGTGGAACAACCCCGCGCGATTGACGACGAAGGCGAAGAATAAGTGCTTCTGGCTATAAACATGGGCCGCGGTTTTTTGAAAACCGCGGCCCGTTGATTTAACAATTTACTCCTGTAATTCTTCCTCTTCTTCGGGAACTGGCGAAAGCAACCTGGCCAGTTCACCCTCTTCCCCATGCTTGCAGATGATGGTCAACCGGTCACCAGCCTGAAGCAGAGTATCCCCGTGCGGGATGAGTACCAGGCTGCCTCGCTGGATGCTGGCCACCAGGCTGTTTTCCGGCCAGGCGACGTCGCACATCGGCTGTGTGTCAGCGGGGCTGCCCGCATCCACAGAATCCTCCACGATCTGTATGCCAGCAACGGTACCAAGCCGGACTTGATTGATCTGCTGCTGTATGGCCACACGACGCGTGAGAGCGCGCTCGTAAGCACGGACTATGTCCGCCCTGCTAATCCAACCGACCAGCTTTTGCGGTTGGTCGGGGTCCACAACCGGCAGTCGTCCGATATCGCGGCGGCTCATCCGTTTCAGGGCTAAACCAACCGTTTCATCTGGATAAGCCCAAACCAGGTTGCGCGAGCAGAAATCCAGCACGGGCTTGGTCAGATTATCCTGGCTTTGTGTCGTAGCATGGTCGATATCACGAATGGAGATGACACCCTGCAGGTTCTCATCTTTATCAACCACCGGCAGGCCGTGCATGCGGGCGCGGTCCAACTGGATGGAGACCTTGCCCAGGGGTAGCGAAGCAGGCACAGGCTCCGGTGCGGGGCGCATAACTTCCTTGACGAGTAGAGTTTCCATCACATCCACATCGCGCCCGCGCTGCAGGCTGATCCCGCGTCTGGTCAACTTTAGCGTATAGATCGATTCCTGGCTGATGATCCTTGAGACGAGCGTACCAATCACGGTCGTCAGCATAAGCGGCAAAATGATAAGGTAATCGCCGGTCATTTCGAAGAGGATCAAGACAGCTGTCATGGGGGCATGTGCGGTGCTGCTAAAAAACACGGACATACCTACAAGCGCATACGCTCCTGGAGGCGCTGTGATATTCGGGAAAGCCATGTTCATGATTTGTCCAAAGGCTTCCCCTAACATGGCGCCCATGAAAAGTGAGGGCGCAAAAATCCCGCCGGAACCGCCAGCACCCAGGGTAACGACGGTGGCCAGGAATTTGAGCACAAACAATCCAAAGGTGACCTGAAGCGCCAGTTTCCCAAATAATGCGTCCCCGATGCTGTCGTAGCCTACCCCAAAGACGCGTGGAAATCCATCGATTTTGAAGGAAATCAGGCCAATCACACCCAGGATGAGACCGCCAAGGATAGGCTTGAAATATTCAGGTGGGAAGGGCAGTTTGTCAAACAGGTCTTCAGTGGCGTATAACAGGCGGGTAAAGGCAGCTCCCAGAACAGCGGCAATTAACCCCA
>JBAVJG010000115.1:0-3106 GCA_049687655.1 Anaerolineales bacterium
AGCGACAGCGCCGCCCAGAGGGGAGAAAGACGGATAATAGTCATTAGCGAACTCATCGGTGAGGCGCAGCAGACCTGAACCATCGCGATTAACCATGCACAGGTGGTTGTAATCGCCGCGTGTACAGGTGAAGATGACGCGCCCGCCATGCAGGCCCGTAGGCAAGGGGGCAGGCGTGTAGGTTGGTGGTGGGGCAGGCGAGAGGGTGGCTGGTTGCGTTGGTTGGGGGGTAAAGCTGGGTGGGGGTTCGACTTCTTCTGGTGTGTAGGTCGGGACAAGAAAAAAAAGAAGGGCCAGCAGGCCAAGTATGATCAGGCCGATTGGCAGCCGCGGAGTGCTCTTTTTGCTGAAAATATTCCTGGGGCGCTTGCTACTGAACATTAACACGCCGTCGTTGCAAAGGTTTTGCGGAATACCCTGTAAGGGCAATCCCTCGCAAGGCTATAGTGCCCAGGACAGCATCATCCCAAAGATGGCGACGATAACTCCCAGATGCATCAACAGGTTGGTGCCTGTCAGCCAGTGACCGAACGGGAAGAAGAATTGCAGGACAAAGTTGATGATAACCAGCACAATTCCGAGCAGGGGCAACAGCCCCTTGCGGCGGGCTAAAAATTCAGAGAGCCAGTCAAGCAATTTTGAGATCATTACGTTTCCTCTTCGTAGAAGGCATCTTCGTCACTTTGTTCAGCCTGTTGTGCAGATGCAAGCCAGGGGGCGAATTGAGCGAGCAAGCGTCCGGGGATGCGCCCTTGTATATGGACTCCGCCGCGCTTGTGTTCGATGAATTCGACCTGTCCCATTTCGTGGAAGGTTGAGATCAGCGCGCCTTCCTGGTAGGGCAAATGCACATCAATAGGCGTGTAGGTTTCATACAATTCCTGCTGTACCAGATGCAGTAGATCGGGAAGGCCGCTTCCTTCCAGGCTGGAAATTGCTACTGCTTTCGGAAAATTCTGCAGCGTTTCCTGGGCCTGTTCCGGCTGTTTCAGAGCGTCGATCTTGTTCAGCGCCGTGATTGTCGGAACGTGTCCGGCGCCAATCTCGTCCAAAGTCTGCTGGACGATCTCGAATTGGTTGAGAGCGTTGGGGTGCGAGATATCGACCAGGTGCAGCAGCAGGTCCGCTTCGGCGATCTCTTCCAGCGTGGCATGGAAAGCTGCCACCAGCGTGGTCGGCAATTTTTGAATGAAGCCGACTGTGTCGGTGAACAAAGCCTGATAACCGCCAGGCAATTCTACCCTGCGCGTGGTTGGGTCAAGTGTGGCGAAAAGCTGGTCTGCTACGTAGACCTCCGCCTTTGCCAACCGGTTGAGCAGCGTGGACTTACCCGCATTGGTGTAGCCCACCAATGCAACAGTAGGCAGGCGCGCGCGTTTGCGCTTTGCGCGATAACGTTCGCGATGAGCGCGAACTTTTTCGAGTTGTTTCTTGAGATTAGCGATGCGGTTACGGATTTGACGGCGGTCAACTTCGAGCTGGGTCTCGCCCGGTCCGCGTAAGCCGACCCCGCCGGTTCCACCACGTCCGGCACCGCCGCCTGCCTGGCGGGCCAGGTGTGTCCACTGGCGGGTCAGGCGCGGAAGATAATATTCGTATTGTGCCAATTCTACTTGCAGCATGCCTTCACTGGTGTTGGCGTGCTGGGCGAAGATGTCGAGAATCAGTGCAGTGCGATCCAGCACGCGCATGTTAGCGCCCAGTGCCTTCTCCAATTCACGCTGGTGACGCGGCGAAAGCTCGTCATCGAAAACGACCACTTCCGTTAAGCTGTCTTCTGCCAGCGCTTTGAGTTCTTCCACCTTGCCGGGACCGATATAGGTTTGCACGTGTGGCTGGTTAAGTCTCTGGGTCAGTTCACCAACCACTTTCAGTCCGGCAGTGTCGGAGAGCAGAGCCAACTCGGTTAGCGAGTCGTCCAACGTCAGCAAGCCCGGCTGCTGATATAGATCCACACCAACGAGAAATGCGCGCTCTTTAGGTTTGATTGTTGGTTCGGGAATCTTTTTAGCCATGTAACTCTTCTTTGTTTGATGTTTCTTTTGGGAACAGCTTTGCGATTTTTGGATCGTCGGCTTCGGTGCGAATGGGAATCAGGACATGAAAAGTTGAACCAGGAAATTTCTTCTCATCGTACCCTTCCGATTCAACCCAGATCGTGCCTCCATGCGCTTCGATAATTCCGCGCGTAATTGGAAGCCCCAACCCGGGACCGCCACCTTTAAATTTGGTTTTCCCGCTGGAATGCAGGTCTGGCCTGCCAAGCTGCGCAAACTTTTCAAAGATTGCCGTATGGTTCTCGGGCGCGACACCGATACCTGTATCGCTGACAGTGATCTCGATAAATCCAGGCAGTGTGCGGCCATCCACTTTGATCGTGCCGCTGTCAGGCGTGTACTTGATAGCATTGGTCAGCAAATTTGTCAGGGCTTGATAAAGGCGTTCAGAGTCGGCGTAGATCCAGGCCTCGCTTCCACTGAATTTTTTGATATCCATCTTCTGATTGCGTTCCGAAACCGCTTCTTCCAATTCACCTTTAAGCAGGTTTAAGATGTGCATGAGCGTGATTTTTTGGAAATTAAGCGAGAGCAGGTTGTTATCTATCAAGGATACATCGATCATATCGTCAATGATCTCGTGCAGACGGCGGACACCCTTATTCATGCCGACCAGCAAACTGTCAAATTGATTCTGGCCTGAGGCATCAATCATGTCCCGCATCATGGTGGTATAGCCTTCAATCAGTGTAAGAGGTGTTTTTAGTTCGTGCGCAGCCACTGAGATAAAGTTGGATTTAGTTCGGTCAAGCCTTTCCAATTGTTGTTGGACGTTGACCAATTCCTTTGAAGTGTACGTGATCCGGGTTTCCATTTCTAAACGTGTGGCTTTGTCCAACAGGTGCGTGTAGAGTGGGATCAACTCGGTCAGCAAATCGAGCGCTTCAGATTCTGACAGACTTTCGCGTGCTACGTCGTTGGTCACGGCGATCATTCTGCCCAGAAGCAGGCTGACATTGTTTTTGCCCTGTTCCAGGTCGGTTTCGGTCGGTGAACCGACCCACTCATACAGGATCGAATCCAACCAGGCCGGGTCGCCTGTCGCAACA
>JBAVJG010000116.1:0-7148 GCA_049687655.1 Anaerolineales bacterium
GCCTGGCGCATGCGTTCTTGGGTTTGCCGATCCATTGGGGCCATTTGTCTTTCCGTGTTACTTGTAGATCAGGCGAAACTGTTCACATACCAACGGCATCTCTTCGCTGAATTCCTTACCGATCTCCGGTAAAGAACGCGAGAAAAAGTTCTTGTGAACCTGCCGCCAGTATCGAAGGGACAGGTCGCCTTCGCCCTCGTCATGGGCAAAATCTGCGTCTACTTCGTTGTACTTACGGATGGTAAGCTCGGTTGACTCGACGATGCCTATCGGCTCACCGCGTCCATCCAGGACGATGGTAACTGCTCCCGTTTCAGGCACCAATTCGCCCTCCGCTTCCCATTCCCATAAAGCGCTGCATGTGGCAGTTTTAGTCCCGTTAACGATCAATGTACCCAACTCATCGGCCATTTCTGGGCCCACTCCCCACCCCTCAGCAGTATAAGCTTTGGAATGATAAGGCGAATCGTCTGGCAAGGTAGAAAGAAATTTTTGCCAATAGATTTCGATTGAATTTTTGTTCATATCTCTTGAACCGCCAAGCAAGCAAAGAACGTAAAGAAAAGATTATTAAGCTTCGCGAGCTTTCCCGAAGGATACCGGGACGGTGTGCGCTCTTTGCGGTTTATGATTCAAAGTTCCACTTTTGCAGTACATCCATCGCTTCGCGCGCAGTCAAATCCAGTTGCAGTGGCGTGATCGAGACATAACCCGCCTGCAGCGCGCCGAAGTCCGTGCCGGGCTCGTCCACGCCAGTGGGCTCTTCGCCACCGATCCAGTAATAGGGCTTGCCCCGCGGATCGACCCGCTCGTCGAGTTCATCACGATAAACCCGTAGACCCTGACGTGTGATGAGGTATCCTTTGAAATCCGTCAGATATGGAATGTTGACATTCAACAGTACGCCCTCCGGCAGGCCCTCATCGATCACCTTTTTTGCCACCTGTATGGCAACCTGTGCCGCCGGGCCATAGTCAGGCAATCCGCCAGAGTGGTCATCCTGAGAAGCCAGCGAAAAGGCCAGGCCGGGTACCCCGGCAATGACAGCTTCCATCGCTGCCGTGACGGTCCCGGAGTAGGTCACATCGTGTCCGATGTTCGAGTAAGGGTTGATGCCCGAGACAACCAGGTCCACGTTTTCTACCAGGCCGAGTAAGGCCAGCGCCACGCAGTCGGAGGGCGCGCCATCGCTAGTCAAGGCCGGGGTTCCATCGGCTATTTGAGTCTCACTCACACGCAGTGGATGGTCGAGGGTTTTGACGTGACCGGCGCCTGACCAGTTGCGGTCAGGTGCAAGAATGGTTACATTTCCAACCGCTTTCATCGCTTGCGCTAACGCCAGCAAGCCCGGGGCTTGTACCCCATCATCATTGGTAACTAAGATATGCATAGATTATCCTTGAGAATATGGTAATGTGATTATAACGCTTGAGCTATTCCCCCCGAAGTCAAATGATCAGGGGCAGGTCTCACACGTGCCCGAGGCATGCTGCAGGCGGACCTGCCCCTATCAAGCTTATTTTTCTTTCAAAGCCGCTTTCAAATTCTCCAGCGCGGCCACGGGGGTTGGATCCACACCGTAGGCCATCGCCAGGTAATAGGCCACGTAATCGCCGAAATGCAGCGCCGTCCAGATGTGCGCGATGGGCGAATCGCCTTTGGCCATGAAGCCGTCTGAATTAAGTCCCTCGAGCATGTAGGTCTTGCGGGTGATTTTCAACCGCAGCCGGTTACGCGGATGGTCTGACGGCGCGCGCAGGAACAGCGAGATCACGTGCGGGGGCACCACTTCCGGCGGGTGTAGCACCCCGGCCAGCGTATTGTGGTCGGCTTCCGGGATGACCTCGAAGTTCGCCACAGCCTTGGCCACCTCGTTGAGTTGCCCTTTCCAACGGCGGGCTACCGGAGCCAGCACGCCCGCCCCGAAGACCGTCACCCAGCGTCCCATCAGTTGACCGGCCAGGCGTTTGGCAGGATTTTTGGATACGGGCGACTCGGCCGCTATGGCTTCCTGCTGGGACTTCATCGCTCTCACCGCCCCGGCCACCTCAGCGCCCGCATCGGAGACCAGCCCGAGCCTGCTCAGCGCGCCCAGAATGAGTCCAAACGAATAACCGACTGCCGCACGCGGCTGGCCCTCATGTTCGAACCGCCAGAACGGAACCCCCGCAGCTTTGGCTTTCTCCGAAAGTTTGCCTCCGGTGCTGAGCGCCAGCAGGCGGCAACCGTTCTCCAGCGCTGTCTCGAAGGTATCCAGGATCTCTTCAGTGTTGCCTGAATGCGACGAGCAGATGACCAGAGTCCCCGGTCCTTTGGCGAAGGCCGGCAGGCCGTAGTCGCGGTGGACAAATATGGGTACGGGGCAGGTATCCATGACGGCAGCAGCTACGAGATCCGCCCCGATCGCTGATCCGCCCATCCCGCTGATGACGACAGTTTGGACCTCCTGCCATGCTGGCAACGGCAGCGTTCCTGCCAGGTCCCAGGCAGTCTGTAATTGATCCGGCAGACCGTCGATATGAGCGAGCATATCTTGCGGGTCGAGTTGTTTAAATCGCGCGAGATCGTCCAGGTTCATTTTCGAACTTAGCCTTGGACTCCTTCCACAACCTCTTCTTCAGCATTGGCATAATAGAGATCAAGACCAAGGTTGAGCAGTTGCGAGATGCCGCGCAGGGCCAGGAAATAGAAAACGCCTTTGAGCGGCTCTAAAAATACCTGACCGGCAAAGACTGCGATACGTTCGAACAGGCTGGGGGGCAGGCTCAGAATGACCTGGTCCCAGTTGCTGATAATTGAATAAGCGGTGTTGGCGAAGCCAATCAGGGAAAAGATCAGAATAGTGAATCCGATGATGTTGGCCCACAGGGAAATACGGGAGATCGCGGTTTCGTTGTGAAAGGTCATTCCTTCAGTTTCTTTTTCTTGCATCATTTTGTATCCTTTTTGGAAATGGAATTTTGCCGGGGCAAGTTTCGCTATTGTACTTGATTGTGGGAATTTTAGCGTTCGAGCAGCCAGATGATGCGATCATAGGAAAGGATGTAATGTCCCAATGCGACGAGGCCAAATATCCAGCCGTAAGTTGGATTGAGCGCGAACAAGGCCCAGGTGGCTGACCCGAAGAAGACCAGTTCCAGAGACAGTCGGATAAACCCCGGCACCGGGACAGGCGCTTTCCCGGATCGACTGGGGTCGCCTTTGACGTTGAAGGTGCCCCAGGCAGCGGCTGCCAGCAATGGGATGAGGATCATCAGGATGGTTCCAAGAGCGCCCTGGAACTGGTTCCTGGCCCAGGCGCCGAGGGCGACCAGGGCGAAGATTTCAAGTGCAAAGCGGAGGGTGAGGTTGATGGGATTTTGGCTCATGGAAATTTCTTTTTTGGTTTCTTATGTTCTATCGGCCTGCGTAAGTCCTAATATTAATTGTATCAAACGTGTAAATATTTAGGCTCTGTAGGATTCTCCGTGAAAAAGTCCAGATTTGGGGATGCGAGCGTTCGCACGTTCGCACCCCCAAATCCGGGTATCTACCACTGCGTCTTCGCGCAGCGAACGGCGGAAATTCCCAAAGAACCAATATTTATCCATGACCAGGGGAGCATTCCCTTTTTAATGTATGCCGACCTCATTCGCGCTATGATAAAAGTATATAACAACCTGCTTTCAAGTGACTATCTTGAGAGTGCATGAAACAAGTGTCATTGTCCGGGTGAGACGGACGGGAGGAAATTCCATGCTGGTTCGGAAAATTCTCGCTGTGATCCTATTGGTGGGAATCTTATTTTCACATTCGCAGCCGATCACAGCGGCTGCCGAAAGCTGTGATGCGGTCGAACTTCTTGCAGATGTCAGCGTGCCGGATGGCTCCGCTTTTGCTCCCAACGCGACCTTTGTCAAGACCTGGCGTTTGAAGAACGCAGGTTCCTGCACCTGGAGTACGGGCTACAACCTGGTCTTCTTCAACGGTGACCAGATGGGTGCACCTGTAATAACCAGCCTGCCAGCGCAAGTCGCCCCAGACCAGTCGCTGGATATTTCAGTCAATATGACAGCACCCGGGGTAAGCGGTCATTACCGTGGATACTGGAAACTGAGTAATGCATCGGGGGTTCTTTTTGGCATTGGATCGTCTGCCAGCGATTCTTTCTGGGTGGACATCAATGTAATAGAAACCAGCGCAGTTGTTTTTGATTTCGTTGATAACGCGCCCTATGCCCAGTGGAAAAGCGGGGCCGGGCCGTTACAATTCTCGGGCACGAGTGGGGATAGGCGCGGTTATGCTTTTCGGATAGAAAACCCTCATCTGGAAGACGGCTCTACCGCCTCGCTTCCCGGACTTTTAACTGTTCCACAAAATAAATACAATGGTTACATCCAGGCCACCTACCCGGAATTTCTCGTCCAGCAGGGCGATCACCTGCAGACCCTGGTCAACTGCGAATTTGGTGCGATTGGTTGTTACGTCACCTTTCGAGTGGACTACATGATGCCGAACGGCTATATTGGGACGCTCTGGAAGTTCAAAGAGGCCCACGAGGGACTTTTCTATCGTGCCGACATAGACTTGAGCGGACTGGCAGGACAACGGGTCAAATTCATTTTGATGGTTCTGGCCACCGGCTATGCCAGCAAGGATCGCGCCATTTGGGGCGCACCGCGTATCGTACGCACGGGTAGTTTACAACCGCCAGCGCCCCCGGCTACCCTCACACCGCTTCCGCCATTGACACCCACAGCAACGCCGTTTGGTACGCCTCCACCTATCTCATCCCGTGAATGCGATCGAGCCTCCTTTGTCATGGACGTCACCATTCCAGACGGCACGCTCTTCTCACCGGGAGCCAGCTTCATCAAAACATGGCGTTTGAAAAATACGGGTTGGTGCTACTGGACAAAATCCTACAGCCTTGTCTTTTATAGCGGCGAACAAATGGGTGCGCCGACTGTGATCAACCTGCCCTGGGTGGTTGTTCCGGGAGCAGGTATTGACCTGACAGTGGATATGGTCGCGCCGGCAACTCCTGGAAAATACCGGGGCTTTTGGATATTAAGCAATGCTTCAGGTGAATTATTCGGTATCGGGCAAAATGCCGATGATCCTTTCTGGGCTGAGATCACTGTCACCGGTGATTCGCCAACCAGCCCAGGAGGTTATGATTTTGTGGCAAATATGTGCTCCGCGCAATGGAAGAGTGCTGCAGGAGTGTTAGCCTGTCCCGGCACGGATGGCGACCGGAATGGTTTTGTGCTCAGGCAGGATTCTGCTGTGTTGGAAGATGGAACCTCTGCAACCAACCCATCGCTGTTGGTCGCGCCGCACTATCGATACAATGGCTATATCCAGGGCTTTTATCCCACCTTCACTGTCCAGCCCGGTGACCACTTCCATGCAGCCGTTGGTTGTGAGCATGCAACGAATTGTAATGTTGACTTCCGCTTGAATTACATGACTGACACTGGTTGGATCGGTACATTATGGACAGGGCAAGAGCGAAACGATGGTCGTCAATTTGTCGTAGACGTAGATTTGACCCCTCTGGCCGGGCGTAGCGTACGTTTTGTCCTGACCTTGCTTGCCAATGGGTATGCCATCAATGATCGGGCCATCTGGTCAGCGCCTTATATCTCCAGGGCGGGTGGCCCTCCAGCGCCAGCCACACAGACGCCAACAGCCCCTCCGACGCAGACTCAAACGCAAACGCCAACGCTTACACTCTCACCTTATCCCACTGTGCCAGTCGGTGAATGGCCGATCTATACCAACACAAAATATGGTTTCCAGTTCAGGTATCCGCCAGATGGACAGATCACTATTGAAATGGAGGGTGCTGCACACATCTTGCTGCCGATCGAACCAGGTACAAACCTGAAAGAAAAATATCTGGACGTTATGGTGACCGAGAATGTTGATCCATGTCGCAGCCCGTTACCCTCCGGACCAATGAATACGTCCGAAATAGTAACACTGAACGGAATCACTTTCCTGAAAGAGACCGGCGAAGATGGCGCAACAGGATCATACTACAAATGGACGGCCTACTCGACCCAGCGTGACAACGTCTGCGTCAGCCTGGACTTTATCCTGCATTCCCTCAACCCGGGCGTTTTTTCCACCCCACCGCCGCTCTACAATGAAGAGCTTGAGTCGGCTGTCTTTGCTGTGATTGCCTCAACCTATACATGGCTGGCCCCGGCTCCTACATTCACTCCGACAATGACGCCCACGCCCACAGCGACAAGCACACCCACGCTGCCGCCTGTCTATAATTGGCCAACCTATAACAATTACAAATATGGTTTCGAGTTTAAGTATCCTCCTGAGGGACAAATCGCTGATAGCAGCAATGACAACGTCGTAATCATTTCGCTCCCCTTCCAGAAAGGCACGAACCTGTCCAGTAAATATCTGGATTTGCGCGTATTCGAGGATGTCTCATCCTGTGCCCATCCGATTGTTGGCTCGCCAATGAATCCTGAATCGGTGGTATTCAACGGCATAACTTTCCTGAAAGGAACTGGAACAGAGGGTGGTGTGGGTCAGATTCGTGATTGGGTGACATATACGACAGTTCGTGGAAATGTTTGTGTTGCTCTTCTCTTCGTGTTGCATTCGACCAACCCGGGCAACTATGTCACACCCATCCCAATCTATGATCAGGCGGCTGAGTCCGCGGTGTTCCAGGAAATGATGCAGACATTCTCCTGGCCGTACTACTCACCGTCTGTTACGGACACACCTACACCCACAGCAACAATGCAACCTGATTTGACAGGTCCGTATGGCGTCACATTTGTGGGCTATTCCGATGCGCTCAACATACGCTCAGGCGCGGGAGCGAGCAATCCGGTCATTGGATTGTTCGCGCGTAATGCCATCAACGTCATGCGCACCGGACCTGTTCAACATGTGGACGGAGCCGAATGGGTCGAGGTCCTCCTGCCAAATGGGGTTGACAAAGGCTGGGTCAATTCTTACTACCTGACCGAATACGTCACGCACGAGACCTTTTGCGCTGACACACGCATTTCGGTGATAACCGGACAGTTGAAGCAAGCTGTGAATCAATCCGACGGAAATTTATTTGCTTCAATCGTTAGCCCGTTGCATGGCGCAAATATCGACTTCTGGCGTAATGGTACAACCGT
>JBAVJG010000117.1:0-4075 GCA_049687655.1 Anaerolineales bacterium
CAATAACAATGCCTCGGCGGTCTTGTTGACGCTGGCGGCGCTCTCGAACCGCAAGCGCGCCATCATCGCTCGCTCGCAACTGATCGAGATCGGCGGCGGTTTCCGCGTCCCGGAAGTGATGAAACAGTCTGGCGCGAAGCTGGTCGAAGTGGGCACCACCAACCGCGTGCACCTGCGCGACTACGAAGAAGCCGTTTCCGAACCAACAGGGGTGGTCATGCGCGCGCACCGTTCCAATTTTAAGATCATCGGTTTCACCGAAGAACCTGAACTGAAAGATATCGTTGAAGTGGCACACAAAGCCGGTGTTCCTGTTGTGGACGATCTCGGTTCCGGCTCGTTCCTGGATACCGCCAAATACGGCTTAGCTCACGAACCGACCGTACAGGAGTCCCTGGATGCAGGCGTGGACGTGGTCTGCTTTTCGGGTGACAAGCTGCTGGGCGGTCCGCAGGGGGGCATCATCGTGGGCCGTAAAGACTTGATTGCCAAGATCAAAAAACATCCGCTGGCGCGCGCTGTGCGTGCGGATAAAGTCGCTTTAGCCGGAATCACCGCTACGCTGCTGCACTATCTCAAGGACGAAGCCGAGCGCGAGATTCCCATCTGGGGGATGATCTCGATGACACGGAAGCAGGTCAAGGTCCGGGCTGAAGCGTGGCGGAAAGAACTGGGACAGGGCGAAGCAATCGAATCCGAATCCACGGTAGGTGGGGGCAGCCTGCCGGGCGAATCCATGAAGACCTGGGTCCTGGCATTGAACGTCAAATCCCCGGACAAATTCATGGCGAAATTGCGGCTCTCCAATCCACCTGTCATCGCTCGCACCGAAAACGACCACGTCCTGCTCGACCCACGCACGGTTTTGTTAGAGCAGGAAAGTGAATTGTTACGGGCTTTGCGAGAGAACCTTTAACGCGAATTTCGAGTTTTTCGCGATAAAAAAGAGGAGATAAATGAAATCAGACCTTGACGCTCTCATGGGTGAGAGAAACCTGGATGCAATTATAGTGCTTGGGAACGCGCAATATAACCCGCCAATGTATTATCTAACCGGCGGCGGGCATGTCAATTCTGCGATTCTAATTAAAAAGAGAAACGAAGAACCAATTTTATTTTGCAATATGATGGAACGTGACGAAGCCAAGAAGAGTGGCTTGACTGTGAAGCCATTGAGGTATTCACCCACGGAAGAATTTCTCAACGAGACCGGAAAGCAGGCTTTGATAGATATTGGTGTTACTTCAGGACGCGTCGGGTTATACGGAGAGGCAAACATCTCAGTTACTTTGGCGATCATCGAACATCTGACACAGGCCTTGCCCGATCTTACTTTTGTCGGAGAGGAAAATAGCGACAACATTTTCATGTATGCGATGGAGAGTAAGGATCAAGCGGAGATAACCCGCATCCGTAAGATGGGTTCCATTACGACAGAAGTCGTTGGGTTGACCGCGGATTATTTAACGTCTCGTGATATTCGGGAAGATGAAGTTCTGTTGAAAGAAGATAATTCTCCATTGACGATTGCGGATGTAAAAAGAAAGATAAATTTATGGTTGGCAGAGCGAGGGGCTGTTCCATCGGCGGGCTATATTTTTGCGATTGGCTCCGATGCAGGTGTGCCGCATTCGCAGGGTAAACCAGATGACTTGCTGCGCCTGGGACAGACGATTGTGTTCGATATTTATCCCCAGGAACAAGGCGGCGGGTATTTTTACGATTTCACTCGCACATGGTCTCTGGGCTATGCCACGCCGGAAGCGCAGAAGTTGTACGATGATGTACACTTTGTTTATGACACGGTCGTCGAGAACCTTGATTTGAACGTCGCCTTCAAAGAGTATCAGAAGTTGACATGCGATGAGTTCCACAAGCTCGGACACAATACTCCCATGCACACGGAAGGTATTCTTACCCAAGGCTATGTTCATTCGTTGGGTCATGGGTTGGGATTGAACGTACATGAAAGACCATCCAGCCGCCATACGGCCTCTGATGACAATATCCTGAAGCCGGGTGTGGTGATTACAATCGAGCCTGGGTTATACTATCCTGAAAAAGGCATGGGCTTCCGTATCGAGGATACCTATTGGGTACGTCCGGATGGGAAGATGGAAATCCTGGCCGAATATCCGTATGATTTTGTGTTAGAAATGAAGAAGTGGAAAAAATAGTGATGTCATTGCGAGGAGTGTAGCGACGAAGCAATCTCCCACAAACATGAGATTGCCCCGTCGGGCTTTGCCTCCTCGCGATGACAATATGAGCGAAAGATGACTGATCTAAAACCCGCCCGAATCCTGGCTATCGAAACCTCCTGCGACGAGACTGCCTGCGCCGTGATCGAAAACGGACGCGAGTTGCTGGCTTCCACGGTCGCTTCGCAGATGGAGATCCATGCTCGTTACGGTGGCGTCTTCCCGGAAGTGGCTTCGCGGCAACACGTCTTGTCCATCACGCCAGTCATCGAGCAGACCCTGGCCGAGGCCCATCTGAGTCTCGGTGAGGTGGATGCCATTGCCGTAACGCGCGGGCCGGGATTGGCTGGCTCCTTGGTAGTAGGCGTTAACACAGCCAAAGGACTTGCTCTTGGCACTGGCTTACCGTTGGTGGGGGTCAACCACCTGGAAGGGCATTTGTACTCCGCCTGGGTTTATAACGCGGGAGAAACATCCCCGGATGAGCCGCAGTTCCCACTCATGGCTTTGCTGGTCTCAGGCGGACACACCGAACTCAATTTAATGACCGGTCACCTGGAATACAAACGCCTGGGAGCTACACTGGATGATGCTGCTGGGGAAGCCTTTGACAAAGTTGCGCGCATGCTGGGACTTGGCTATCCTGGTGGCCCTGCTATCCAGCGCGCAGCCGAAGGGGGGGATCCCCACCGATTCAACTTCCCGCGCGCCAAACTGGATACACCCTGGGATTTCTCCTTTAGCGGTTTGAAAACGGCAGTTTTGCGGGAAGTGCGCGGGCTGGAATCGAGGAGCAACACGCTCCCTGTCACTGATCTGGCGGCCTCCTTCCAGGCGGCGGTGGTAGACGTGCTGTATGAAAAGACGATGGAGGCGGCCAGAGAGTACAATGCCCAAGCGATTCTGGTCGCTGGCGGTGTTTCGGCTAACCAGTCATTGCGTAATACTTTTCTGAATCAAACCGAGTTCACAGTGCATATCCCGCCGATTTCGTTATGTACCGACAATGCGGCGATGATCGCAGCGGCCGGATATTATCGTTTTGCTCATGGGCAGATATCCTCGCTGGATATGGATGTCCAGGCCACGTGGCCGTTATCCTGACCACGGTCTACAGTCTTTTAAAACCCAAACCCCGCTAAGGACTGGCCCTGTCCCTACGGGGTTCGATTGGGGGAGAATGTAACCATATTATGGCTCTGTTTAATTAGAGAAAGCTGAATTCAACCTAAGAAATTCATGAGAGTATTGTCTTCAACTCATTTAAAACCCAAACCCCGTTTGGGATGGCCCTATCCCGACGGGGTTCGTTTTGGGGAGAATGCTTCTATATTATCTCCCTGTCAGGTTAGTAGAACCTGAACAATACTTAAACATTTGATTAGAAATTTCACAGCTCAAGCTAATACAAATTGGATGTCTTTCAACGTGACCGGACCTTCCCGCAGGATGACCGCTTCCGTGCCCAGGCAGTTCACCACCGTAGAGGGGACGCCTCCCGGCGTATCGCCTCCATCCAGGATGAGGGGGATGCGTTCGTTTAACTGGCGGCTCACCTCCTCAGCATTTCTTGGACTGTCCTCTCTGCTGATGTTGGCCGACGTCACAGCCATAGGTCCGGCAGCGTTGAGCAACGTCCGCGCCACCGGATGGTCGGGCACGCGGATGCCCACTGTGGGCATCGCGGAAACCACATCGGGCAGATTCGGATGTTTTGGCACCACCAAGGTCAACGGTCCGGGCCAGAAGCGTGCGGCCAGTTTTGCGGCCATAGGGTGAATCTCCGCGGATACTTTGTCCAGGTCTTCCAGTCCGCCGATCAGGATGGGGATGGCCTTCTCTGCTGGGCGGTCTTTGGCTGAATAGATGCTTTC
>JBAVJG010000118.1:0-1556 GCA_049687655.1 Anaerolineales bacterium
ACCACACGCGGATAGTTCTGAGTACCGAACATCGTCAGCACGACGCCGCCGATGCCCAGCAAGGCTACCACTGAAGTTGTCAGCCAGCCGATACAGGGGATCATACCAATCCCGCCGACCACCAGCATCACCAGGAAGGTGCCCATCCCAGCCGTCAGGGGTGGAGCCCAGGTCTGGTTGATAGCGCGCGTAAAGCGCTCACCCACTTCGGTGCCGATAGCGATCAGGCCAAATAGCCAGGCTAAGGCCAGAACCGCCGCGGCCAGCACCGCCACCGGGATCAGGATGAGAGTCACCACTAAGATCACTAACACGAATGGAGCCAGGACACCAGTCAACAGACCGAAGCTGCCGGCAATTACGGGTTGACCCGTTATCACCTGAGCGACACGTTCGATCTGAGGCTGCAGGAACAGGCTGGCCAACATCGCGAGCAGGGACACTGCAATCGCGGTTCCAAAAATCTGGAAGAAATTACCAATAGGGTTGTAGTCAAAGTTGACACTAGGCGGGTTGGGCGGCGAGGGCGGATTGGGGACATCCGGAACATTGGGTACATCCGGCACACCCGGTACCTGAATATCCGGGATACGGATATCGGGCGCAGGGATGTTGGTCACGACATCGCCTTCCACTATGGAACCCGGGTTACGGCTCAGAGAACCGCCAATAGTAACCAGGTCCCCCTCCACCACCGAGGCATCTCCCATGCGGGTCGAGCCACCAATGATGACCATAGATCCTTCCACGATACCATTAAGGGTGACGTTACCGCCAATTACGACAGTATCGCCCTGGATCGTGGCATCCTCCTCAATGGTGACATTCCCACCAAAGACCACCAGGTCGCCGGTCAGCGTATCGCCGCTTTTCAAGGAGAAATTGTCACCGAAGATGACACGTCCATCCAGCAAACCGCTGGAGTCCCCACGGGCATAGACTACGCTGGCTGGCAACAACAGGAGTGCCAGGGCCAGCATTAATGTAAAGAGTTTGAATGTTTTTTTCATGATGTTACTCCTTGCGGACGGCGCATCAAGCGCCAGATCGAGACGGACCACAGTAAACCAAGTCCGCTCATTGTAGATAGTAAAACTAACCAGACAAACGGGGGCATAATTTCAGGCAGTACACGGAAGAGGATCGAACCGGCTTCCGCAATGGCAAACGTAGTTGTATAGATAAACAGTAAAGCGCGTACCATGGCCGAGATCCACTCAGCCGGTGAACCGATCAAAGAAACCAGGACGGGACCTGCCAGCACGGCCAGCAAGGTCAAACCACCCAGGGAGAAAAATAAGATTCCCAACAATGTGCGTCGGCGCTGCGCACGGCGCGCAAACACCAGACGCTCCTGGAAACGGGCGGTGAAGCCCGGCGCAGGGGCGACTACGCGTGCGGAGCGCAGTGCCAGGTTCGATTCAGCGACCCCCCTGCAAGCATTGCATGCCCGCAAATGCGCATCGAGTTCGCGTTTCTGTGTGGGATCGAGTGGCTGGTCATCCAGCAGCCAATCTTCAAAAGGCCGGTGATTCATAGGGGCTCCTTTCCACATG
>JBAVJG010000119.1:0-6186 GCA_049687655.1 Anaerolineales bacterium
GGGAAGTATTACCACAATTGCATTCTCGCCGGACGGACAGTATTTGCTGATCCAGGATGATGATCCCACCGGCCGGCACATCTACGTAGTGGATTTGTCCACACTGGAGACGAATATTCTCCGAGCCCCCAGCCTACCCCTGGATTGGTGGTGGTTGGCGCCTTCGTGGCGGCCATAGAGTTTGAGCCACAGGTTGGGCAAGATATAGCTTTGCCTTAGCTGATCTGAGTCGTCTCGTTTGCTCACAGCGCGTTTGCAAAACTGTAAAGGAATCTGCCTGTAAACATCTTGAAAGGTAGAGATCCTGGTGCTAAAATATGGGTGCTTGAATTTTACGGCCATGAAAGATCTCCTTTTGGCAACAACCCGGACCTGTTCCGGGTTGTTGCTTTAATATAGGACTTACGCAGTCCGCAAAACGGTGCCGGAAATAGGGGGTGCGAGCAGCGCTCGCACCCCCTATTTCCGGTCCTGTCACATTCAACTGCGTAAGTCCTGAATAACAACAGGTGACAGTCACTTTAAAGTGACTGTCACCTGGCATGCATTGGAGGAAACCCGGATGTTTAATCTTTCGGCCTGTCATCCCCGCGCGTGAAGGAAGCGACCGCTGCCAGCAACGCTACGCCGCTGGCAAACAGCAATCCCGCGTTGAAGTGTACACGAGCGTGTCTGTGTTGATCTGTGGTTTACTTTTCTCTCCGCCCCTTCATCACAATCCGGATGGGCGTGCCCAGAAAACTATATTCAGCCCGTACCTGGTTCTCCAGGTAGCGGCGGTAGGAAAAGTGCGCCAGCTTAGGATCGTTGACATAAATCATGAACGTCGGTGGGTCGGAACGAACCTGCGTGCCATAATACATCCTCAATTGTCGCCCGGCCTTCGAGGGAGATGGATGTGCATCCTGCGCTTTTTGGATCACCTGATTGATCTTCGAGGTGGTCAGACGCACCAGCCGTTCCTCCTGCACTCGCAAGGCCAATGGAAGTACTTTGTCCACGCGCTGACCGGTTGTAGCGGAGATGAACAGGGTGGGGACGTAATCCATAAAGTTCAACTCCTGGCGGATATGCTTCGAATAAGCATCCATCGTGTACGCGTCCTTCTCCACCGTATCCCACTTATTCACCAGCACCACACACGACTTCCAGGCATCCAGGATGAACCCGGCGATGTGCGTATCCTGCGCGGTGATCCCCGACGCTGCGTCGATCAACAGCAGCGCCACATCCGCGCGTTCGATCGCCTTAAACGAGCGCAGCACGCTGTATTTCTCCACGCCGGGGTCGATCCTTCCGCGCCGACGGATTCCGGCCGTATCGATCAGCGTGATGTCGATGCCTTCATACCGGATGCTCGTATCGACCGCATCGCGTGTTGTGCCGGGGATGGGACTGACAATAGCACGTTCCGAGCCCACCAATTTATTCAATAAACTGGACTTGCCAGCATTGGGCTTCCCGACGATTGCGATTTTGGCCGCTTCATCCTCCGCCTCCTCCTGCTGAGGCGAAAAAGATTCGACCACCACATCCAGAAGGTCACCCGTAGCCGTCCCGTGCAGGGCTGAAACCGCGTAAGGCTCACCCAAACCCAACTCGTAGAATTCGCTTACGTTCTGACGGCGCGCTTCGCTTTCACACTTGTTGACCACCAGGAAGATTGGCGGCCAGAAGTTCCCATCCGGGAGTTTTTTCTGGTAACGGCGTAGAATGTCGGCTACCTCGCGGTCGGAGGTGGTCACGCCGGTTTCGCCATCCGTCAGGAACAGGATCGCATCTGCGTCTTCGATAGCAATCAGCGCCTGCTCCTTGATCTGCTGGATGAAATCGGCGGAACCGGTTGAGAGCGGAGTTTTCCCACCGTGGGTCGGATCGATACCACCCGTGTCGATCACGTGAAACTCGATTCCATTCCAATCCGATTCCGAGAGCAGGCGGTCGCGTGTAGTGCCAGGCGTACCATCAACAATTGCCAGGCGTTCGCCCACCAGGCGATTGAACAGCGTACTTTTCCCAACGTTAGGACGTCCAACTAAGGCTACAACAGGTTTTGGCATTTAATTATTCCAGGTCTGAATGTTATGGAGTCGCAGTGGATGTGGGCGTTTGGGGTGTGGATGTGCCAAAAGGAGTTCGGCTGAGAACCACCTCTAATGTCCCCGGCAAAATCGATTCGACCACGATGTCTGAAACCAGGATTTCCACATTAGGGGTCAGTTGATGTGTCCCGACTGTAAGATCGGTCACATCGATGACCACGCTCACATCTTGTGGCGAGAGGGTATCCAGTAAGGGCAGCGGCCCGGAAAGAATCACATCCACATTGTCCGGTGCGACCTGTGCGAACCAGCCAGTGGGAAGTCCAATTACTTCGATGGCCTTGTTGGAAAGCGTCAGACTGCTTTGGATGGGGGAGACATTCACCTGCACCAACACCGTTTGCTCCCCGACCAAAGATACGCCTTCTGGCAAATCGATCCCCAGGCGGGTGGTCAGTTCGTCATTGGCATTTTCCAGGTCCAGTGGTTGTGTCTCGAGAACGCCGGGTAATGAATTGACCAGCGCCGGGTCGCCGGAAAAAACGGTCACTACTGGTGGAAAAACGGTGATATTTGCCAGGCGATAACCGCTGGCAACCTGTCCGTTGACGACAACCTTGACCGCCAGGTCCCGGTAACCGCCCTGCTGGATGACAGGTAAAGTGACAGAAACTTCATTGGGATTCAACCCGAGGCCTGAAATGATCTGGTTGTTCTCGTCCAGAGGCTGAACTGTCACGGTCTGCTCAATGCCCTCGCGTATACCAGCCAGGTTGACGGTTGCGCGTACCTGTTTGACACGTTCGACCAGTGATTGAGGGCCAGATATGATGATTTCTTCAGGTTGCAGAACGGGGTCTCCGGCTTGATAGCCTATTGCAGGCTCGCCTCCGATGTTCAGGTTAATAGGAAAAGTCTGGGATGCGAGTGGCTCGAGGTTAACGGTAGCAGTTCGAGGTGTCGCAGAGATGATGCGTACCGGGTTGACTGAAATTTGGACCTGAATATCAAGCGTATGCTCCCCGGAACTGAGTCCCGAAAGATCGAGAATAGCCCGGATATCGTCTTCCCTGGCAAGCAATCTCTGCCATACAGAGCTTGGCGCGCGTAACGTCAGATCGATTTGCTTCGGTATATCACCTTTTATAACAAGGCCAGGGTCTTGCCCGATGACTTCTACCGGGATAGGGTCGGGATATTGACGAACTTCATCGGGGTTGTCGGCGGTAACGGCAGCCATCCAGACGGCCAGCGCCATAACAAGCGCCCACAGAAAAGTGCGGAGGTTGGTAGCCAGCCAGCGGATCATCGGTCGTCATCCTTGTGCTGGAAAAGGTATGGGAAGAGTTGTTGATACCATCGTTTTTGTTGTGACCCGCCATTGGGTTGGAAAAAGGCGGTCAGGATGTTTTCGAGCCGGTCCACATCGAGTTTTCGGATCATGCGTCCAGAATGGGCAATTGAGATGGATCCGGTTTCCTCCGAAACAACCACTGCTACTGCATCGCTGACTTCAGAGATACCCAACGCGGCGCGATGTCGTAATCCCATCTGTCGTTCCGGAGAGCGGGTGAGAATACCACTGGCTGAAAGAGGCATGACACAGGATGCAGCCGACAGGCGGTTATGTCCGATAATCGCGGCGCCGTCGTGCAGCGGGGTATTGGGATAGAAAGTTTGCAATAAAATCTCTGGTGTGACTTTGGCGTTCATGCGCACACCCGTGTCGTTGTATTCTTCGAGACTATCCAATCTCTGTAGCACGATCATGGCGCCATGCTGGCGGGCTGATAGCCGCGCAGAAGCGCTGACGACTGCATGGATGGTATCCAGGGTCTCCTGATTGTTGGCTTTTCCAGTTGGCGATAGGAAGGTGCCTGCGCGTCCGATCCGCTCCAATCCGCGGCGGATTTCAGGCGCAAAAATGACCGGGATGGCCAGAAGCAGAGCGGGCAGCGTACTTTGAATGAGCCACGAAAAAGCAGGCAATTCAACCAGACTGGTGAGCAATGCCAGCAATATCACCAGGAATAAAACGCCGCGCAACAAAACCAGAGCTTGCGTATCCCGCAGAGTATAAAGCAGGATAAAGAAAATCAGTGTAACCAGTAGAATGTCTACGACACTCAACCAGTTTACACGCTGAAATATGAAAAGCAGATCGTTTAGGAATTCAGTCACAAGATATACCGCAAAGAGCGCCGCCCATCCTGCCGTCTCGCCAGGGAGAGCGCAGAAATTATCCTCTGCGCGGACTTCGCGCTCTCAGCAGCGTGGACTAAATCGGCCGTAATACACGGTCGACACGTAGTTGTTTGAACATTAATATTGAACCTGGTGGCTTCGATTCAGCTGCAGCATCTTGCCAGGCTTGCACCCCCAGGCTTTCGAGGGTGCGTTTTTGATAACCCATAGCCTTCCACGAAGTTTCATGATTGGCCATATCTGGAAGTGGGAAGATCAGGGAAGCTTCACATTGCAGATCATGTGACGCGCGTTCCACTTCAGAAATCAACGTCTCCAATGCCTTGTCACTCACATACGCAGGATCAATAAATAAATCAGTTGTGCGGGCTACCAGATTTTCCACCTGCCACCCGGCCAAACCGACAACCTTGTTGTTCAGTTTTAACATTAAGAAGGCTTTGTCGCCAAAGGATTCCATCACATCCAGTTTTGATATTTTTTGCTTGCTATTACTCAAGCGGGTGATGAGGTCAGCGATTACTTCTGAGTCGCGCGGACGTCCGCGCTGGACGGCGAATTCGCCACCCTCAGCCTTTTTCATCACCACAGCCATTGTATCGGATTTCGGCGAAACCTGCTTCCAGGCAGTTGTGACCTGTTTCCACAGTTCATCGTACGAGCCGGTATTGCGGATGACTGTATTGGCGCGCTCGATTTTTTCGCTTTGCGCTCCCTGTGAATGGATTCGATTCAGCGCCTCATCACGGCTGAAACTGCGTTTACGTATCAAGCGATCTACCTGGATCTCTTCAGGTGCGTACGTTACCCAGATACTATCGCAAACAGTGCGCAGTTGACTTTCGATCAGCTTGATCGCTTCGATCACGACCACCCTCTGGCTTGCTCGCTGAACCAGAAGCTCTATGGCCTGTTCAACAAGTGGATGTACGATATTTTCAAGGTTGGATAATGCATCCGGGTCGCGAAACACCAATCCGCCCAGTTTGGAGCGGTTTATTCGTCCGTTTGAATCCAGGATCCATTTGCCAAAGGTTTCGATGACCGGTTTATATCCCGGTGCATCCTTGGCAATAGCGCGGTGTGATAACGCATCCGCATCAATTGTATATGCTCCGAGATGCTCCAGCATTCGGCGGACAACACTTTTTCCGGTCGCTATATTGCCTGTCAGGCCAATAATGTATTTTCCGGGCCACTTGCTCACACGGTCTCCTTAGATTTGGTGTACTTCGCGTATATATTTTACTGTCTTTTCTTAAAATTTGCACCTATTAAGTCTATCAGTTACATTAATACTAGCAGCAGGACATATGCAGTTCGCAAAAAGTACCGAAAAAAGAGGCATGCTGTACGCCCCTTATATTTCGGGTTTCATTCAAATTCTTAACTCCTGAGTGATTGACGCTCAAGCGTGATGGGATTATGATGAATGCACCTCAGGTCGGTCGGGCGATCGCGGCTCTGCGTTGTCGGGGTCGAGGAAAGTCCGCACTCCAAAGAGCATGGCGTCGGATAGCACCCGGGGCGGGGAAACCGCCGAGAGGCGTGAACCTGCCGGAAAGGGCCACAGAAACAAACCGCTGCCCCGCAAGGGGTGGTAAGGGTGAAAAGGTGGTGTAAAAGACCACCGGCGCGCGCAGTAATGTGCGTGGCCAGGTAACCCCCGCCGGGAGCAAGGCCAAGCAGGGACGAAGTCGTCTGCGGACGGCGGGAGACTGCTCGTCTCCTTATGTGCACCCTCCATCGGGAGGGCGCCAGTCTCGGGTAGGCCGCATCGAGCGGTGTGGCGACATGCCGCCCAGAGAGATGATCGCCCAGGTGCAGGGTTCGCCCTGTTGCCGGACAGAATGCGGCTTATAGACCGTCCTGAGGTGTTTTGTCATGAAAAGGAGTTTCCAGCGCTGGAAACTCCTTTTCATGACAAAACACCTCAGGA
>JBAVJG010000120.1:0-2689 GCA_049687655.1 Anaerolineales bacterium
TCGAGATGATCCGCTACATTGCGGAATGGTTCCCAATTATCATCGGGCCATTCTGGTTACGTAACAGGGTGCAACCCATCGCAGCCTGGAATGTGTTGGATTATCTTCTGGCCGCATTGGAACAACCCCCCACGCCGCGAGCTGTGTACGAAATCGGCGGGCCAGATGTAATGCCCTATGGCGAGACTATGTTACGTTATGCGCGCATACGTGGACTCAGGCGCGTTCTGTTCCATTTGCCTGGCATTCCGATTCATGTTTTGGCCTGGTTTATGGGATGGCTGTCCCCTGTTCCCATGAAAATCGCCAGACCTTTAATCGGTGGACTGGCTGGCGACAGTGTTGTCATTCGTGACAGAGTGCGACGCGTCTTCCCGGACGTAAAACTGCTCGACTTCGATGAGGCGGTTACCCGGTCTCTGGAAGAGTTGCACATCAGATATCTTGAGAGGGACTGGGCCTCGAGCGAGGAGCCGGTCACCATCCTCAAACAACAGGGCTTTTTCGTCGACCATCGTTGGGTTTCTGTAAATGCAACGCCGGAAAAAGTATTCCGGGTTTTCACCCATATGGGTGGTCAGTTGGGCTGGCTCTACGCGGATTGGTTGTGGAAACTTCGCGGCTGGATAGATAAACTCATCGGTGGTCCGGGTTTACGATCCTTCACTGAGCCGCTCAAAGAAGGTGATGTCCTTGATTACTATCGCGTCGAAAGCCTCGAACCGGATCATTTGCTCTGCTTACACTCCGAATTGAAGGCTCCGGGTGACGGTTGGATGGAATGGCGCGTTGAAAGCGTAAACGGTACAACCAGATTGTCACAGACCGGTTTCTTCGCTCCGCGCAGCCTGCCGGGATTTCTCTACTGGTATCTACTCGGTCCTATCCATAAGCTGGTCTTTCGTGGCTCGATAAAAGCAATTGCGGAAAAAAGCGAAGCATGAAGCGCGTCCTCCCTTGGCTCTTGATTCCGGTTGTCATCGGCTTCCTTTCGGTTATTGCTTATTCACCCTTACCAATACCCCACCACCTTGACTTTCTAGCTATCTATCATGCCAATCTGGGAGTGTTGCGTGGTATTCCGCTCTATGATTTGACGGGGCAGGTCAATATGGTCGCAGAACTGGCAGATGTTAAGGCCGACCAGGTTACTCTGCTGCCATTTGTCTATCCACCCTGGTATGCTCTATTGACTCTGCCTCTAGCGGTTTTTCCGATTAATGTAGCAGCACGTCTATGGTTCGCAATAAATTTACTCTTCATCATGCTGTTTGTCTGGCTGGCAACAGATGGCTGGTTCCCCCGGCGTAGAGCTATCTCGTTCTTGCTGGCAATTCTATTTTTACCTGTATTGGGGGCGCTCTTTGTGGGACAGTTTGTGTTTCCGGTCTTGTTGGGGGCCGGGCTATTGGTTTTTGCACTGCCGCGTGAACGCCCGTGGCTGGCATCATTTGGATTGTTCTTACTGACATTTAAGCCGCATATCGGCGGACTGGTGTTTATGGCTGTGATCGTTCACCTGTTGCTGAAACGGAATTCATTTGCTCACCGCGCATTATGGACGACGGGCGTAATCCTGCTCTTTTTCTTCGCGGCCAGCTTTTTTGTAGATTCTGCCTGGCCGGTTCACTATTTCGAGACGCTGTTCGGATTCCGGGAAGTCTCTCCCTGTGAAGGCTCGTGCATTAGCGTACCCATGGCAATCACATCCTTTCTTAACGCAGATTTTACACAGGCTGTCTGGGTGGCGGGCATCCTGTTATTGGGCTGGATTGTTTTGTTTATCAGGAACAGGCCGGAAGTCTGGAGAGATGCGAAATGGCTGATCGCAGCGGGATTTTGTATAACCCTGTTATCCAGTCCTTATCAATATAATTATGATTTTGTCGTCTTACTCTTGCCTTTGTTTTTGCTGGCATCGATTGTTCGGAATCGATCCGATTGGTTGTGGTTGGCACTTGCCTATTCCCTGTCGTGGGTTGGGTTGATATTTGGAAGGCAGGGTAACCAGGTCTTGCTGTTTTCAACGTTTGGATTGATGTTTTTTCTCTGGCAGAAAAGTAAACCTGAGCAAAGTTTGCTTGACGGGCATCCGCAGGCTATGTATAATCAACAAAACTCACTCCGGGAGGAGTAGGCGACCGGCAAGGCTGATAGAGACGGAGTGGCCGCTGGCTGAAAGCCCCCTCAGTACCCCATCGCTGAATGTCGCCCGGAAAGATTGCCGAAGAAAGGCCTTTGGCCAAGTAGAACGAGCACGGGAGCGCACCGTTATAGCGCAGGCCGATGATGGTTGGCTACAGAGAGCACCCGAAAGGGTGAATTGAGGTGGTACCGCGGAGCAAATGCCTTCGTCCTCATTGTGGACGAGGCGTTTTTGTTTTAAGTCAAACAATTCTGACCAGTCCAACAAGTCGGACATGTCAGACCTATAAGAATTGTGAGATATTTATGACGATTTATTTCATTACCGGTGGATTCGGATTTCTGGGTCAATACATCGTGCAGGCACTTCACGAGCATGACCCGGGTGCTGAGCTGCGTGTGCTGGGTCGCACCCAACGTGAGACGCTGCTGGGCGTTGAAAACCTGGAGAATGTGCGTTGGATTCAAGGAGACCTCTCAGAACCGGAAACGTTCCAGGCTGAACTCCAGGGAGTGGATGCGATCATCCACAATGCGGCTTTGG
>JBAVJG010000121.1:0-1820 GCA_049687655.1 Anaerolineales bacterium
CAAAATACTCTTTATCCAGGGCTTACACCCCCCTTATTTTCAGTGTTCTCTCATTTAGCCGCATAAGCCGGGGACTTGAGTCCCCGGTGATAGGTGTGCTCAAACAGCCTATGCCTCTACGATGTGATCGACAAAGTAGGATCGCCAGGGCTGACAGCCTTGAATGAAGGGCTGCATGAGAGCCCGTTCGGCCTGGACGGTATGCATCAAATCGTGCGCGGCCCACTCATGCAATAATTCACTCATTGTGACGAGGCCCAGCTCCGCATGGCGCGCCTGCCGGGTTAAATCGGATTGCCTAAGTCGATCGAACAATTCAAGGTTAGCCGCTCTCAGAGAAGTAAATTCCTCCACCAACTCCTGCTGTGATCGCTGAGCATGGGATATGCTCCCCTGGCTATCCGGGTCAAAGGCCGGGAAATCCTGGCCCGCCAGCAAGGCCTGGATGCGCACTGGAAACACCGAGCGGTCGGTATCCACCAGGTGTTGCAAACAGTCCACAGCCGACCATTCATCCGGGGCTGGCGGCAGGTTCATCAATGTTGCGGGGGTGCTTTGGGTTAAGTTTTCCCATCTATGCGGCGTGGTCTGGAGGATGGTACGGGCAACTTCAAGGATATCATTCATGGCAAGAACCTCGCTTTCTGTATTATTCAGGAGTTACGCAGTCCTATTGTTCCTATTTCGTTGAGGGTTGGATCTCAGTATACTGCACCCCCAATAAAAAAAGGCCCTCTTGCGAGGGTCTTTTCAAGGCTGGGGAGTAGGGATTCGAACCCCAAATTTTGCGTCCAGAGCGCAACGTGTTGCCGTTACACCACTCCCCAACATATTACCTGGCTGATTCCAGCGGGCAGTATTCTACCATGTCATAAATGGGAAGTCAAACATTGACCGCGAAGAACGCAAAGGTTTAATCCTTTTAAGACTTACGCACATTGCGAAAAGATACCGAAAATAAGGGTGGGGCGTGCTGCACACGCCCCACCCTTATTTTCGGGCTTCATCCGTATTTTTGTGTAAGTCCTGAATTTTTTCTTCGCTTTCTCACCTGCCCTTGCGGGCGGTGCAAGGGCAGCCTGTTTGGCGGTTCAAAAAAATACTATTTCCGCGCGGCGCGGCGTGTATTGGCTTCGATGTCCATGAACATCAGCAGGATCTTGGCGATGGCCTGCAAGCCGATGAAATAAACGATACCGCGGAAGGGTTGTTCCAGCACGAACAAGATTTGTTGAACGATGTCCGTAAAGCCAACCCACGGCATCATGTCACGCACATATTGCAATCCTAATACAAGGGCCGATGTCATCAGTTGCAAAGCATATACAACCAGCACCACCCAGGATGCGATCTCCGAAACGCGTACGATCCGCAGCACGATCGAACTATCGAAATACGTTCCCATAAATCCTGAAGACTTTTCCTGGCTTTCGTTCATGGTAACCTCCTGTGATAGTGATAATCAAATTATAATGCACCACCAAATCTGGGTATCTACCACTGCGTCTTCGCGCAGCGAACGGCGGAAATTCCCTTTGTTATAATTGAGGCAACATATCTATAGAAAGTTTCACAGAGGCATAACCTATGACAAACGATGAAACCAAGCCTACCGACTTTATCCGCGAAGCTGTCGAGGAAGACCTTGAGAAGGGCCGCTTCGACTACGTCCGCACGCGGTTGCCACCAGAACCGAACGGTTACATGCACATCGGTCACACCAAAGCGTGGTTGATCGATTATCTGGTGGCGCACGAGCAAGGCGGAGAACTATACCTGCGCTTTGATGACACCAATCCTGTCAAAGAAGATGTGGAATA
>JBAVJG010000122.1:0-1710 GCA_049687655.1 Anaerolineales bacterium
TTAATAAGCGCTATGTGGAGCCGACGATCGCGCGCTATTTAGAAGCGGATATAGTGGAGCAAGCTTTTCAGGCGCTGCGAGCGCACTGGGATGCCCTGCTGGACAAGTTCACGGTGACCACACCCGACGAGCATACCAACCGTATGGTCAACATCTGGAATGCCTACCAGACCATGATCACCTTTAATATGAGCCGCTCGGCCTCATATTTCGAAAGCGGTATTGGACGTGGCATGGGCTTCCGAGATTCCAATCAGGATTTACTTGGCTTCGTGCATTTGATTCCGGAGCGCGCGCGTGAGCGCATTCTCGATTTAGCCGCCACACAATTGCCGAGCGGCGGTGCTTATCATCAATATCAGCCGCTGACCAAACGCGGCAACAATGATGTGGGCGGCAACTTCAATGACGATCCACTCTGGCTGGTGCTGGCTGTCTCGGCCTATGTCAAAGAGACGGGCGATTGGAGCATTCTGGATGAACCCGTTCCTTATGACAATCAACCCGGTAGTGAAGAAGCGCTCATTGGACATCTCCAGCGCTCGATGCAGTACACACTCGATCGTCTTGGCCCGCACGGCTTGCCGCTGATCGGCCGCGCCGACTGGAACGACTGCCTGAACCTGAACTGTTTCTCTGATTCCCCGGGGCAATCCTTCCAGACGACGACCAACAAAGAAGGCAAAGTGGCGGAAAGCGTTTTCATCGCCGGGCTGTTCGTGCTGGCGGCGAAGGAGATGGCGGATTTGAGTAAAAAGTTGGAAGAAAAAGGTAAAAAGTTTGATGAGAACTTCTCACTTCTCACTTCTCACTTTTACCTTGAAAAAGCCGCAGAAATGGAAAAGGTCATCTGGCAACACGGTTGGGATGGCGACTGGTTCCGCCGCGCTTATGATAATTTTGGTCATGTGCTGGGTTCGCAAGAGAACGAAGAAGGAAGCATTTTCATCGAGCCGCAGGGCATGTGCGTGATGGCCGGGCTGGGATTGGAAGATGACCGCGCTGAAAAAGCGTTGAATGCAGTCGCTGAGCAGCTTGCCACACCGCATGGTATCGTCTTGCAGCAACCCGCCTTCTCAAAATACTACTTGCATTTGGGCGAGATTTCGTCCTACCCGCCGGGATACAAAGAAAACGGGGGCATCTTCTGCCATACCAATCCGTGGATCATGATCTCAGAAGCGATGGCTGGACGTGGGGACAAGGCATACGATTATTATCTGCGCATCAATCCATCAGCACGCGAAGAGATTGGCGACTTGCACAAGTGTGAACCCTATGTCTATGCTCAGATGATCGCAGGAAAAGATGCGCCCACGCATGGCGAGGCCAAAAACTCCTGGTTGACGGGTACCGCTGCATGGAACTATGTTGCCATCACGCAGTGGATTCTGGGAATCCGCCCGACCTTTGGCGGGTTAGAAGTTGCGCCGGTCATCCCGTCGGGTTGGGAAGGCTTCGAAGCGGTACGCAGCTACCGGGGAGTCCGATACGAGATACAGGTGAAACGCAAAAGTTCGGACAGCGGAGTCCAATTGGAAGTGGATGGAAAGTCCATAAGCGGAACCGTCATCCCCTTGCCCCCTGATGAAACGCAAACGGTCCAGGTTGTTGTCTGGATAGGCTAGACGAAATCTCACGGAAATTGAATCTAAATTGTATGTCAACATTCAAGCTGGATGATTCCAGCCGCTTCATTATCACCAATTA
>JBAVJG010000123.1:0-2726 GCA_049687655.1 Anaerolineales bacterium
TTGCCCCAGAACTGAGCCGTAAAGATCGCCATACCGCTGGTGACCCCAAACAGGAACAGGATCAGCAGGAAGAAGACCTGATTGGCGAGTCCAAGGGCAGCGATGGAGGCTTCTCCTAACTGGCCGACCATGATCACGTCCACCATGTTAAGGCTGGCGGTGATGAATTGCTGGATAGCCACCGGGATGGCCAGGGACAGCATCGAACGCATGAAGATTTTATCGCGGAGAAAAGATAAATTCATATCGACCCCAAAAATGCGGCTCCCGACCTGTAATTCGTTGCCTGACCAGAAAACCGCTTTAGAGGAGAGATTAGTGAGTAGAAATTTGAGAGTAGTGTATCAAAATCAAATTACTACTCTCAAATTATCTATTCTCTATTCACTGTTGTTCTTCCGGTGCTTCCCTGACGATATATAACGGTCGTCCTTTGGCTTCGTCATACAGGCGACCGATGTACTCACCCAGAACACCTAATGAAATCAACTGCACGCCACCGAGAAATAGTACCGAGATCAAAGTGGTTGCCTGACCAAAGAAAGCTTGTGAGCCGGTCATGCGCATATAGATGACAACCGGGATAGCGAGAATCGCCAGACCAGCTGCCACGAATCCCACATAAGTGGCAACCTGTAACGGGAAATAAGAAAAGCTGGTGACCGCATTCAAGGCCAGCCGCAGCATCTTCTTGAACGGATACTTGGTCGCCCCGGCATGACGGGCAGCGCGCTTGTAATCCACACCGATCTGTTTGAAGCCTACCCAGGAAGCCATGCCACGCAAGAAGCGATGGCGTTCGCGCATGGAGTTCATCACGTTCACAACCTTGCGATCGAGCAAGCGGAAGTCACCCGTATCAAGCGGAATTTCTACATCCGTGATACGGTAGATAATGCGATAGAACAACGCGGCTGTAACCTTTTTAAACCAGGATTCGCCCACTCGTTCGGCACGCACCGCATAGACCACTTCGTAGCCTTCCTGCCATTTTTCCGCCAGTTCAAGGATGACTTCGGGAGGGTCCTGCAAATCCGCATCGATGACGATCACCGCATCCCCGCGCGCGTAATCCAGCCCGGCTGTGACCGCGATCTGGTGCCCAAAATTGCGCGCAAAGATGACCGGGCGCACATGCTTATCGATTTTTGCTAACTCACGCATCTTTTCGGTTGAGCCATCCGTGCAGCCATCATCTACCAGCACGAGTTCCCATTCTTTGCCGGTGGAGTCCATCACTTCTTTGATACGGCGATAGAATTCCTGCAAATTGTCGATCTCGTTGTAGATCGGCGCAACAATGGAATACGCGATTTTCATCTACTCACCCTTGTAAGTCTTGTTTTCAGTCCGAGACTTGTACAGATTTTTCTTTTCGACCGGCTTCACAAATTGCATCTCCTTGGTCTGATCAAATGCAGGTAGCCCTAACACACGCCGCCGAATATATTCACCGATCACAGCCACCGTTGCCAGTAAAGGGACAACCAACAAAGCCCCCATGATACCTTCCAGAATGGTGGCCGCCATGATCGCAATAAAAACTACAGCCTCGTTCATGTGGACGCTGCGGCCCATCACATAAGGGCGGAGCCAAAAATTTTTCAAGTTAATCAACACCAGATAAGTTGCCAGCGTGATGCCTGCCACCCAGAAATTAGAAAGCGGGATCCAACCGGAGCCTTCTAACAATGCCACACCAACCGCCAACACGGCCGCCAGAAACGGGCCTACATCCGGCACCAGAGTAAAGAACCCGGCGATCACGCCCAGCGCCAGCGCGCCGGGAATGCCAATGATCCACCAGGCGATGGTAAAGACTACACCCACAATCAGCATCAGCACAATTTGCCCGCGCAGGTAGGCCATCCAAACCTGTCGGATGCGACTGTACAGTTCACGTGCTTCTCCCTGATAAGGTTCCGGAGCCAGAGCCAGCAGCCAATCACGCATCTTCGGCCAGTGAGTCAAGAACAGGTGCACGCTCACCATGATAACCAGGAACCATAACACACCAACGGAGGTAGATTCGAGTAATTGCAACAATTCTTCTGGCAACGGAGAAAGCACCGTTCTTTGCAGCTCAGTCAGGCTGTTGCCTAATTCCTCAAAATGGAACTCGTAAGGGCCGATCAAAACCGGTTGTGAAAGTGTCGCATTCACCTCGGAGGTTAAATCCAGCAGATCTTCCACTACCAATTGCGCTTCATCGAAGAAAATAGGTGTGAAGCTGGCTGGCAACCCCAGCAATACAATCAAAGCAGTGAAGTAAACAATATTGACCGCCCAGACTCTCGAAAGCCTCGTCCGCTCGATCAGAACCGTTACAGCAGGGTTGATCAAATATGCTGAAAAGGCAGCGATCACCAATGCGCTCACCGCTTCACTTGCGTAGAACAATAAGGCTATGAATATAGCAAAAGCTAAGATTCCAACCACATAGCGAAATGGTAAACTCCAATCAGGTTTCATAACAACTTTTTGACAGCCTCCAGAGTAGGTTCTATTACAGGCGCTTCAACGACAGCCTGCATCGCGGCTTTGACATCTTTCAGACCGCTACCGGTATTTAACACCAGGATGGGATCATCGCCTCCCACTACGCCCTCACCTGCTGCCTTGACCAAACCGGCATAGGAGGTAGCCCCGGCCGGTTCCGCGAAAACGCCCACCTTACCGAGTTCTGCGATTGCGGACAGAATCTCCTCGTCTGATACGGTGATGTA
>JBAVJG010000124.1:0-2412 GCA_049687655.1 Anaerolineales bacterium
GATTCCTTCAACGTGATCGGGTTATCGACCACGTACGATTCGGACTTCTTCACGCGCATCACCTGTCGCACCTGGTCATCGATGGTCATAAAGCGGTGGATAAAACCGATCCCGCCTGCGCGCGCCATTACGATTCCCATCTCGTGTTCAGTTACGGTGTCCATATTGGCTGAAACAATCGGAATCTGCATCGGGATTTTCGATGTCAATTGCGTGCGCGTGGAGAGCTTGCGGCGCGACTCCACGTCCGAATATTGCGGTACCAACAGCACGTCGTCATACGTCAGGGCTACATCAGGCAAAATTTTCATAACTCCTTCTTTCTTGGATCTGTAGGATTCTCCGCCGTTAGTCCCGCTGCAGTTCGGCGGGGTGAAAAAGTCCAGATTTGGGTATCTACCCGGAAATTCCCAAAGAACCTCTTTCTTTAGGTATTCGGCGCTGAGATTATATGTCTCGTATCTGATTCGTGCAACGTAACGTTTATAATGAAATCATGACAGAAAACGACTTGATGGCGCTCACACCGCTCGACGGGCGTTATGCCGAAACAATCGAACCGTTGCGCGCCTTCTTTTCTGAGTTTGCGTATTTGCGTGGACGCCTCCAGCTTGAAGTCGTTTATTTGATCGCACTTTCACAAGATGCAAAACTTATCCGTTCTCTATCGCAGGATGAACTGGACTTTCTCTACAATCTTTATACCAATTTTTCTTTAGACGATGCGCATCAGGTCAAAGACCTGGAGCGGACGACCCGTCACGACGTCAAAGCCATTGAGAACTTTTTACGCGCCCGCCTCGAACGGACATCACTGGCTGATACCGTTTCCTGGCTCCACTTCGGCCTGACGAGTGAAGACGTCAACCTGACATCTCAAGCCATTTCTTTACGCGCTGCGCGTGACGAAGTGCTCCTGCCTGCACTGGACAAGATCCTCGCCCAACTGACGGATTTCGCCCGCCGCTACAAGTCCACGCCCATGCTGGCGCGCACTCATGGCCAGCCCGCTGTGCCAACCACATTTGGGAAGGAGATGATCGTCTTCATGGCGCGGCTGGCAAAACAACGCGAGAAACTGGCCGCGCACAAATTTGAAGCCAAATGGAGCGGCGCGGTCGGGAACTACAACGCGCTTGTAGCTGCCGCGCCAGATGTGGATTGGCCATCTTTCAGCCAGAATTTCCTGCACAATCTGGGGCTGGAACCGGCGCAAGTCAGCACGCAACTCATCCCTTACGACAACTGGCTGGAATATTTCCAGACCATGCAACTGATCAATGGCATCCTGCTCGACCTGTGCCAGGATATGTGGCGCTATATCAGCGACGACTATCTTAAACTGCGTGTGGTGTCAGGCGAGGTCGGTTCTTCGACCATGCCGCAGAAAGTCAATCCCATCGACTTTGAGAATGCCGAGGGAAACCTTGGACTGGCAAACGCGCTCTTCGAGGGGTATGGGCGCAAACTGCCAGTTTCACGTTTGCAGCGCGACCTGTCCGATTCGACCGTGCGGCGCTCGTTCGGCGAGTCTCTGGGACACACGCTAGTGGCGTGGACCAGCATTGCCCGGGGGCTGGACAGAGTCGAGGCAAACGAAGCAGGCATGCGGTCCGACCTGGAGGCGCACTGGGAGGTGATCGCCGAGGGGGCGCAGACCATCCTGCGCGCGGCAAACCTCCCCTCCGCCTACGAGCAACTCAAGTCCCTGACGCGTGGCAAAGAGATCACGCAGGGTAACTATCAGTCATGGGTAGAGTCGTTAGAAGTGGATGAATCCCTAAAAGCTAGATTACGGTCTCTCTCGCCGTTGACGTACGTTGGCCTGGCGGAGGAGATTACGGAGTCTAACGTCTCCAGACGTTGGAATATGATAAACAAGACAGTCCAAAGTCAGGAGACTTTGGATCCCGAATAAGCGAGGAATAATGAGCGTCACGATTGTTTTAGGCACACAATGGGGGGACGAGGGCAAGGGCAAAGCCATCGACACCTTCGCTGTCGATTTCGATTACGCCGCCCGTTACAACGGCGGCAACAACGCCGGGCACACGATTGTCAACGAACATGGCACGTTCAAGATACACCTGGTGCCGTCCGGTGTGTTCTACCCGCAAGTGACCTGCCTGATCGGCGGCGGCATGGTCATCGATCCGGGGGTGCTGCTAGAGGAGATCAAGTCGCTACGAGATGCCGGGATCAACCTGGCCGGAAGGTTGCTGATCTCGCCGCGTTCGCACGTCATCATGCCCTATCATAAGCTGTTGGACGGCCTGCACGAGGAAGCCAAAGGCGCGGGCGCGACCGGCACCACGCGGCGCGGCATCGGCCCGACCTACGCCGACAAAGTCAGCTACAACGGCATCCGCTGGAGCGACTTCGCAGATAAAGATGTTCTCACCGACAGGCTGA
>JBAVJG010000125.1:0-2833 GCA_049687655.1 Anaerolineales bacterium
TACACCACCAAGTATGATGCCTTGATCGGCGAGGCTGCGTCCTTGACAACGGCAGAAGAGCGCCGCCCGGTCTACGAAGAGATCCAGCTTGCCGCCCAGGAAGACGCGGTCGTGATCTGGATGTACCAGGCATCTGCTCGCTATCACTTCCAGCGCTGGGTCGATGGTTGGTACTTCAACCCGGCTTACTCAAGCGGAGCATACTCCTACGTCTACGCTTTATCCAAGGGAGAGTAGAAAGTACAAAACTCTCTAAGAGAACTGTATCAATCCGATAGTTGAAGATATGGCTCTGAACCCGCTAGAGGTACAAAGCAGGGAGCCGGGCTTGTACTGGCTCCCTGCTCTTCAAATAGCAAGATATAGAGAGAAGTACAGATTTTGTTTGGTAAAAAATTCGAGGAAGGTAGCCGATGATAAACTACATCATTCGTCGTTTGTTGATCTTGCCTGTGATCTTGATTGGTGTGACGATGCTGGTCTTCGTCATGCTGTCCCTGTTGACGCCTTACGAACGGGCCTCACTTTACGTTTCTGATATTCCCAAACGCCAGGGCGCAATTGAGGGCATTATTAAAAAATATGGTTTGAATGACCCAATCCCTGTGCAATACTGGAAATGGATGACCGGGGTGAAAGATGAAGACTCCGGTGAGGTTACAGGTGGTGTCTTACGTGGCGACATGGGCTTCTCCAAGGTAGGCAAGAGCACGGTGGCAGAAGTGATCCAGCGTCGTTTGCCTGCCACCGCGGAACTGGCCTTGTGGGCTGCCATCCCCTTGATCGGTCTGGCGGTCTGGATGGGGATCCAGGCGGCTGTAAACCACAACAAGTTCGTGGACCAGCTCTTGCGTGTGCTGGCAATTATTGGCTGGTCAATCCCCACTTTTGTGTTTGGTCTTTTGGTATTGATGTTTTTTTATGCACAGTTGGGTTGGTTTCCACCGGAGCGCCTGTCTAGTTGGGCCTCACAAGCTGTTCAGTCGGGTGAGTTCGTACGTTACACTCAGATGAACACGCTGGATTCCCTGCTCAATCTGCGTTTCGACATTTTCCTGGATTCGCTCCGGCATTTGATCCTGCCGGTTGTGACACTGTCCGTCATCAGTTGGGCTTTTCTGCTGCGTGTCACGCGTTCCTCGATGTTGGATGTATTGCGTCAGGATTATATGACTACCGCCCGGGCTAAAGGTCTGGGCGAGCGGACGGTCATCCGCGGGCATGCGGTGCCCAACGCCCTGATCCCGGTTATCACCGTTGGCGGCCTGACTATGATCGGTCTGTTCAACGGTGTGGTCATCACTGAAACAGTCTTCAATTATCCTGGGTTGGGTAAATTCATGGCGGATGCAGCCCTGGCGTTGGACGTTGTCTCGGTGTTAGGGATGACCCTGTTCAGCAGCTTTGTACTGGTGTTTGGGAACCTGGTGGTCGACGTGCTGTATGGGGTGGTCGATCCCCGCATTCGCTTGCAGTAAGAAACCAATAATTAAAGAGGTTGCGCAACAATGAGCGTACTCAAGAAACTACTTAAAAATCCTATATCACTGGCTGGCATCATCATGTTGGCGATGTTTCTTATCATCGCTGTCGCTGCGCCCTGGTTTGCGCCGGTACCGGAAAGGTCACGCGACCCTTACCTGGTTCCGCGCGACGGCTTCAGCACAACGCCCAACCCGCCCAGCGAGGAGCATCCCTTTGGCACAACCGAAGGTCAATATGATATCTATTACGGTGTGGTCTGGGGAGCGCGAACCGCCTTCCGCATCGGGGTTGTGATCACCTTTATTACCACCACGATCGGCATCATCGTTGGCTCCCTGTCGGGCTTTTACGGAGGCTGGATAGATGAGCTCTTGATGCGTATCACCGAGATCTTCCAGGCCTTCCCATTCCTCCTGGCAGCCATTACGATGACCTCGGTGCTGCAAACGATTTATGGGCGAGGGGAAGCCGGTGCGCTGATATTCATGGCCAAGATCGTGGCGTTTTTGACCTTCGGCCAGAGCTTTGCTGAAGATCTGGACCCCGTCCAATTGCAGATCCTGACTGGCATGCTGGCCATCATCTTCTTCGGGTGGATGACCGAAGCACGCGTGATGCGCGGCAACATACTGTCGGTCAAAGAGTTCGAATACGCTCTGGCAGCCAAGACAATTGGCGCCAGTGATATGCGTATTCTGTTCCGCCACCTGTTGCCGAACGCTGTGTTCCCGATCCTGGTGATTTCATCCATGAATATCGGCTCGTATGTGCTGACTTTCGCTGCCCTGAGTTTCCTGGGGTTGGGTGCGCAGAGAGGCTACGCGGATTGGGGTCAGATGATCAGCTTTGCCCGGAACTGGGTGCCGTCATTGGTTGAATACTGGTACATAGTGGTATTCCCTGGCATGGCGATCGTATTATTCGTGTTAGCCTGGAACCTGGTAGGGGATGCATTGCGCGATATACTTGACCCACGCTTGCGCGGTAGTGGTAGTGTTTAGCATTTAGAACAGTAAGCATAGACTACTTGTGCCTCTCACGGCTCAAAAATTTACGCGTATCCTCCTGTTCCCTCTTGGATTAGCTCTGCTCATGGCAGCCTTCCTCATCCAGGGGGGAATGGCTTTAGCCATTTAATAAGAAGATGTCGCTATTAGCAAATTGCTTTGATTTCCCAGTTTCTTCCATACAGACCTAAGAAACCATTCTGCGGTGTCCCCTAAAACAATACTGTGGTACTATCTAAAACCATACTGGATAACTGTTTTTTCCCCTACAGCTCACCTACGATTGCCCTACGCTTGTAGCGCGGTTGACTGCCTAGTATAATTGGGTATAATCTTAATAC
>JBAVJG010000126.1:0-1938 GCA_049687655.1 Anaerolineales bacterium
TTGCTGCGAAACGCCAGAACCTGACCGAGTTCCTAAACTCGGCGCCCGAAGAAAAAATAGACCTGTGCTGTGAAGACGAACGCGAGGTCCAGGCTCATTTGCACGTGATCGAAACAACAATTGAGAAAGCCGAAAACCAGACGCTTGGCCTTTGTGCAGTCTGTCATGGTCATGTCGATCCGGGCCTACTCGAAATGGACTACACCATCTCAGTCTGCCTGGAGCATTTTTCGGAGTTGGAACGTAAACGGCTGGAAGAAGAACTGGAGCTATCGGCTGTGGTCCAACGCGCACTCCTGCCCCAAATTCCCCCGGAGATCCCGGGCGTGGAACTGGCCGCTTTTACGCGTCCGGCAGCCATTGTGGGCGGGGATTACTTCGATTTTTTCAACTTTCAAGATGGTACGCACGGACTGGTCATCGCCGATATTCCCGGACACGGAGTCTCAGCCGGGATGCTGATGAGCAGCCTGCAGACCGCTATTCGAACGATGGCCCCGGAAACAGATTCTCCGTCCGAGATTCTGGAGCGCATCAACCGCTTCTACATCCATAACATCCATTTCACCACTTTTGTCACCATCTTCCTGGCGCGCTTTGACCCGGTCACACATACACTGACCTATGCCAGCGCAGGACACAACCCGCCGGCTGTTGTCAATAAGCGCAAAGCCGAAGTGACCTGGCTCAAACCAACCGCGCCAGCCATCGGCCTGGCAGAGGAATTTCACTCCCGCACCGAACTGGTCACGCTCGAGCATGGGGATGTCTTGTTCCTGTATACCGATGGCGTGACCGAAGCCTTCAATCCGACCTTCGAACAATTCGGGTCGCAGCGTCTGGCGGAACTGCTCGGAAAAAATGTGAACCTGGGTGCGACCGACATTATCCAGATTGTCCGCCAGGGATTGGAAACCTTTGGAGACGGCCACGTGCTCGAAGATGATACAACCTTCGTCGCGTTGAAACTTGTAGAGTGACTTTCAAAAGCAATTTGTTGGTTGAGTAGGACGAAGTCCGTATCGAAACCAAAACAGCATTCGTATAGTTCAGGTTTGTGGTTTCGATACTCCGCTTCGCGGTACTCAACCACCTTTCAAAATAATAGCCTGATATAGCTGGGAAGCCAAAAAAGTGACCTTCGAGTCTACACTCGAAGGTCACTTGCTAAAGGCTGAACGCTGACAGCTGATCTCTAATTCGTACTCGCTTCCCCCAGAGTTATCTCGAATGTCATCTCCTGGCCATTTCGCAATGCCTTGATCGTTACCTGATCTCCCGGCTGGTATTCAAACAGAACGTTTATATAGGAATTCTGCTCGTCGATGCTCTGCTCGCCGATGCTGACGATAATGTCTCCGCGTTGCAGACCCGCATCTGCTGCCGGGCCGCCGGTGTCGATGTCAGTCACGTACGCGCCCCATTCGGCTGGCAGGTCGTAGCGGCGAGCGATCGAGGGATTGATAGCCTGGTAGCTCACACCCAGATAAGGTCGGGCGAAATATCCCTGGGAGATGATGCGTTCTGCAATGAAGCGCACTGTGTTGGACGGGATCGCAAATCCCAGCCCTTCCGCCACCGCGCTGCCTCCGTTCCCACCGCGCACGATCAGCGTGTTGATGCCGATCACCTCGCCGTTCAGGTTGACCAGCGGCCCGCCGGAATTGCCCTGGTTGATGGCCGCATCCGTTTGCAGCAGGTCTTCCATGAAGTAGCCATTGCCGGAATCAAGTGTGCGCCCGGTGGCGCTGATGACACCCACTGTGACCGTGTTGCGGAACTCGCCCAGCGGCGACCCGATGGCGATGACTGTCTCACCGGATTTCAAATTGTCAGAGTTACCGATGGTTGCCACCTCTGGCATCTGACCATCCGCTTTGAGCACGGCCAGGTCGGCGAAAATGTCGGTGCTGATGACCTGTGCCGGTAGCTGTGTGC
>JBAVJG010000127.1:0-4294 GCA_049687655.1 Anaerolineales bacterium
GTATACGTCCAGTACAGTATGCTGATGACCAGGATGATCTTCCACAGTCCGCGTCCCCAAACGGATATGATGACCAGCATGAGCGGCAGGTCCGGGATGACCATCAGGAAATCGGTGAATCGCATCAGGATATTACTGACCCGCTCACCGTAATAACCGGCTACCAGGCCGACAGTCGTTCCAATGAACATCGAAAAGAATGAAGATACGAAACCTACAATTAACGAAACGCGCGCGCCGTAGATCAATAAACTGAGCACGTCCTTACCAGCGTCATCCCGTCCCAACCAGTGTTGCGCATCGGGCGGGGCCAGAATGTCGGTTGGCATGGCAACGACGTGTTCACTGGGGTCATAAGGTGCAAGGATGGGAGCAAAAAAAGCCAGGATCAGCGCAAAGGCCAACATGCCCATGCCTACCATTGCCATGGGTTTTTTACGAAACGTAGTCCAGATTCGGGTTTGTCCTTCCATGATGACAGCCTCCTAATCTGGTTTCACGCGCGGATCGAGCGCGGCGTAGAGCAAGTCGGCGATCAGGTTGGCAATAATCACACTGACCGCTAAAAGTAGAAACGTGCCTTGAAGCACAGGATAATCGCGTTTTTGCACAGCATCGAACATCAAGCGTCCAATGCCCGGCCAGGAGAAAACCGTTTCCACCTGGATGGCGCCGCCGACAGTGTACCCGAGCGTCAGCGCAATGATGGTGACCATTGGCAACATGGCATTCTTCAGCGCATGATCGCGGAATATCTGGAAGGCATTCAGCCCTTTGGCTTTGGCCGTCAGGATGAAATCTTCGCTCAACACTTCGACCACGCTGCTGCGCATGATGAGCATGTACTCGCTCATGTAGAGAATAGTCAGTGTGATGGTAGGAAGTACCAGATGCCGACTAACGTCCTGCCAGTAAACAAGTCCATCTTCCGGTTTTAGGCCAGGGGAGACCATCCCCCCGATCGGAAACCGCCCCCCTGAGAGCATCAACAAGATGATGCCGAAGAAAAAAGTCGGCATGGCCCAGGTAAACAAGCCATAGAGCAATATAACGGTATCCAGTTTGGAGCCGCGCCGCCAAGCCGCGATCATTCCCAGCGCGATTCCGGAGAATGTGGCCAGGAACTCACCCAGAACAACCAACACAACTGTCCGCCAGACACGCTCCTTGATCAGGGTAGTGACATCCTTGCGTGTGGAAAACGAAACGCCCAAATCGCCTTTGAGCAGGTTACCAACATAAGCTGTGAACTGAGTGTCAAATAGACCTTTTAAGCCTTTTTCTTGATAACCCTGCGGGTTGAACCAGATTGGCTTATCCAACCCAAAGTTGACACGAATGCGCTCCTGCGCTGCGGCCGTCATGCGTGGGCTGTGAATAATCAACTTGACAGGGTCGCCAGGCAGGATGCGGAACAGGAAAAAGTTAAAAATAATCACCACAAGCAGGGTGACAATTGCAAAGACAATTTTCCGGATGAGATAATCTCTACGCTGCATCAGCATTCCCGTATTGGGGCGGACATTGTCCGCCCCAATAAATCTTGAGTTTTATTGGACAGGTTTACCCTGTAGCAAAGCTTTCTTCCAAAGAATATCGCCTGTATTCACGGCAAAACCGGTGAAGCGGTCGCTGCGATAGGCCTGGATGTTCTTGGCATAGGTTAACACGATGTAGGGCCGCTCGTTAAAGAGTTTCTCCTGCATCTTCCAGATCAGCTCCCGGCGCGCCTCGCGGTCGAATGTGATGCCCTGTTCGACATACATCTGTTCGAAATCTTCATCACAGTAGCCGCTGTCGCTCCAGCCGCCTTCATCACGCTGGTCACAGGTGAAGATCAACATGGCGAAGTCCGGGTCAGGATCAAGACCCCAGCCCCAGTAAACCAGGTCAAAGTCGAAGGCAGGATAGAGCGCGATCAGGCTGTCTTCGTCCATCAGGGTTGGCGGCGCGGAGATACCGATCTGCGAGAAGCCGTCCGAGATAATTTCCAGGATGCGAGCATTGCTGGCATCGTCTGTGGCGTACAGACGGTACTCCAGCGGCGTGCCGTCGGAATATTCGCGAATGCCATCGTTGTCACTGTCAATGTATCCGGCATCATCCAGGATGCGGTTGCCTTCGGCCACATCGAACGGGATCGGCTGCACATCGCTGTTGTGCCAATCCCCTAGCGCGGTAGGAACAACCACTGTAGCCGCATCTGCATATCCCAGATAGGCCACGTTGATGATCTGCTGCTGGTCGATGGCGTAGGCCATCGCCAGACGTATATCCTGATCCCACAGGCTGGCGGGTTGCGTGCCGTCTTCATGTGAGTTGATAATCAACTCGTCGATGGTGGTTGACTCCATGATGGGCACTTCCACGTTCTCGGCCCCTTGCAGGGTCTGGATGGCTGTGGCGGGAATCACATCGGCGTCAATCACATCGATCTCGCCAGCCAGCAGGGCCTGCACAACTGCGTCTTCGGTGGCATATTCGTGGTAAATGATCTGGTCGATCACGGGCGTGGTGCGCCAGTAATCCTTGTTGGCTTCCAGGATCATGTACTCACCCTCGGACCATTCCTTCAGAATGTAAGGCCCGGTGCCGGTGGCCGCGGAAATATCTTCAAACTCCATGACCTCATCGTAGGTCATCGAGCCATAGACACTCTCCGGCACGATCCAGACATACATCAACAGGTATTCCATATTGCCAACCGGAGAAGAAAGGGTTACCTGCAACGTGGTATCGTCCAACGCAACGATCTCATCAAAGTTGTAGAGGTAGAAAGCAAAAGTTTCTACATCATTTTCGAGGGTCCAGTTCAAACTCCAGGCTACGGCGTTGGCATCGCAAGGCGTGCCATCGTGGAATTTGACCCCTTCGCGGATTTTGAATGTCCACACCAGGCCGTCATCGGAAACGGTCCAACTCTCAGCCAGGCCGGGTTGGAAATCGCTGATGCCCTGCTCTTCGACCAGCGTATCATAGATCATGTAACGGATGGTGTACCCGTACCAACCAAAGGTGGGGTTGGCTGTATCCCAGATGTATGTCGTGCCCACATCCAGGGTGATGGGTTCATCCGAGGGAGCCTCGGCGGGAGCTTCAGTTGGTGCTGCGGGTTCGGCTGCACCCGGTTCTGATGGAGCCGGGGCTTCTGTTGCTCCGCCGCCACAGGCCGACAGGATCAAAGAGAGCGCCATCAGCAAGGTTAGCAAAAATATAGGTTTGAATTTCATCGTTCTTCCTCCAGAGTTTTCAGATTGGGCATAGATGCCCATAATTTGGTCGCGCATCGCTGCGCCCTTCGAACGGCTCATCACGGCGTAAATGTCCGGCTATAGACACCTCCTGAAAAAAATGCCTGCATGGCTTTACCATAGATGACCACATCAAAACGGATGAACTCTGGCGAACGCGGGTCATCGCTGATGCGGAATAAACCGGGTTCGAGCTGGTAAAGCGCTTCTTCTTCGCCTGTTGGATAGATTAAAACCAGCGAACCTGCACGGGATATAACTCTGAAATTGTTTAACCAGGGATTATGGGAACGATAATGCCCGGGATAGGCATCCCATTCAACTGGACTCTCTAAAGATGCTTTCGTTTCAAGCCCTTCACGGACGTATCTTTCCGCGCCCCAGCCTGCTCCCGTTATCCGATCATCTTCACATTCCATGTGCAGTGCAAACAACTCAAAGGCGGGATGCGGCACGATGAAATGGTCAGGGATGAATGAAGTCAGGGGAACGGTAGCAGATTCAAAGTCCAGGAAGAGGCGGGATTCGTCTGCCTTGAGCGTAAAGGACTTTTCACCACAGCGATACGCACCCACGTAATCTTCCGCATTGTCCACTGTATCTTCGGGAAAATCAGGGAGTGCTTGCCCATCCAACGCGGCGTTAAAAAGACTCAGGGCATAGCGCGAAATTTTTGAAGGCTCGGCCGGACCGTTTGTGAGCACCACCACGCCCAGCCCTAAATCGAAATCGGCCAGCATATCCGCCGTGAATCCGACCATGCCGCCGCTGTGCCCGATGGCGTGATGCTCATCGAGCTGCATGGTGAACAGGCCCAGGCCATAGTGCTCACCGTGCGTGCCATCATCGGTAGCAATCACAGGTTCGATAAGCAGCTCGAAACTCTGTGGCGTAAGCAGGCCGTGGCCACGTTGCAACAGCATTTGTAGATAGCGGCACATGTCAGCCGCGTTGGAGCAGATGGCGCCGTCAGCGGTGTTGGACTCGAACCAGGTAGCGGGAGCAAGCTGCCCGCCGGGCGGAAGCGGTCGGTCGTCAAAATA
>JBAVJG010000128.1:0-23181 GCA_049687655.1 Anaerolineales bacterium
TGGTGCGACTACGCTCGAACAGTTGGAAGAAAACCTGGGGGCTCTGGATGTAAAATTGACGGCGGAGGAAAAACAGGAGCTTGATGAATTAACAGCCTGGTGATAATAAAAGTTTAGCCATTACGAAAAGATACCGAAAATTAGGGGCGTGCACTGCACGCCCCTAATTTTCGGGCTTCCTCCGTATTTTTGCGTAAGTCCTGTATATGTGATTACCGATCACTCATTTTCGGTGCGAATCATCCTTTTGATCGTGGCTGCGAGTTCATCGATATCATAAGGCTTTATAAGATAGTTATCTGCGCCAGCTCCGTAGGCAACGATTTTACTGTCGGTATCGTCCAAAGCAGTAATAATGAGGACCGGTGTGAAAATAAACTGCGCATCTTCGCGCAGCATTCTACACACCTTGAATCCATCAGGATCCGGCATCATCAGATCAAGAATGATCAGATCGGGATTTGTCGACTTCGCCACCTGGATTGCCAACGAACTATCATTTACTGAAGTGGCTTCGTAACCACGTTCGGTTAAGAGCAGCTCCATTAACGCTGTTGTCTGAATATCGTCGTCTACTATCAGGATTTTTGCCATATTATATTTGGCGCCGTTGCGACTAAGTCCAAAATATACTTATTCACAACGGTGTATACGAGAAATTGATCCTTCGTTTTCACTTCGTTCTTCGATCATGAATCTATCAGGTCTTTTATCTTCTGAATAAGGTCTTCAACACGGAATGGTTTTGTTAAGAACTCATTTGCTCCTGCTTCAAAAGCAGCTGCCTTACTTTCATTGTCTCCCATTGCAGTAAAAATTAGAATAGGCGTTTTAGCGAATTTATGATTCCCGCGTAGCGTTTTGCACACTTCAAATCCATTAGGTTCTGGCATCATCAGATCAAGAATAATAAGGTCTGGATTCGTGGAGTTGGCTATTTCAACAGCTGTTGCGCTGTCGTTTACGATAGCTGCTTCATATCCTTTTACTGTGAGGAGAGTCTCAAATAAAGTCGTAGCCTGTATGTCGTCGTCTACAACCAGGATTTTTGCCATTGCATACTCTCAGTCACTAATGCCTGTCATGTGAGCCGGTCCGAATCAGATCGGGAATACATCCTTCGTATGATTATATTTGGAATTGCAGAATTTGTCATCAATGGGCTAGAAGTTCATCCACTGCTGCCGCTAGTTCTCTCAAATTTCCAACCTTCAAGACATCATTACATAGCGGTGCGTACCTGGCCATATCACTGTCGCCATTCCACATGGACTGGGGTTCGGGATTCAACCAGATGGTCCGGGCGGCGCGTCGGGACATGGTCGAGAAAATGTCCAGGCGCGGATCGTTGTAGTTGTTACGGCCATCACCGACAATTATAAGCGTTGTCTGCCCATTCAGTGTATCCATGTGGTCTCTGTCGAAGTCGTTGAGTGACCAGCCCAGATCGGTGCTATAGTAGCCGGGCGGCATACGCAGGAGGACACCTGCGATAGCTTCATCTGCATCTCTACTGGCGAAATCACCGGAGATATACTCAAGATGGTCAATGAAAGCAAAGGCGTGCGTTTTGCGCATCTGACCTTGCAGGGCGAACAAAAAACTTAACATTAACTCGGAGCAAAATCGCATGGAAGTGCTGATATCGCAGATCACTACGATCCTGGGTTTACGCTTGCGGTCACGGTAGCGCAGTTCCATCGGCACGCCATGATACTTCAAGTTGGCGCGGATGGTGGCTTTTGGATCAAGCTGCCCGCTTTTGGCGCGTTTCTGACGCAGGGCGATGCGAGTGCGTAGTGCCGCAGCCAGCCGTTTGACCTCGCGCTGGAGCAACTTTTTGTCAGCATCAGACAAAGCATGGAAGGGCCGGTTCATCAGTCCGTCGATGCCTTCCACAGGTGGCTTCTCGCTCAGGTTTTCAGCGATGCGTTGTCCGGCAAACTGCCTGATCTGCTCTTCCATGCCTTGCAAATTCTGCTGGATGCGCTCGCGAATTTCTTGTACACGCTCGCCGCTCATCCCCATTTGTTGCAGCTGTTCCATCAACTCCTGCATGGCTTGGCGGACTTCGGGAAAAGCCAACGCGCGCATCATACGCTGCGCCATCCACTCTTGATGACGCAGGTCTTCAGTCTGGTTCAATCCAACCATCCTCGCCAGCGCTTCCAATTCGGACTTTTTAAGCGGTTCGCCGTTCATCAACCTTTCCACGCGCTGACGGAGATTCTCAGTCAGCCGGCGTAAGGCATCTGCCAGCATTTGGGCTTCTACGGGGGTCATGTCATCGGATGGGTCTCCGCCCATCATAGGCGGTTGCCCGGAGCCAAAAAAGAGTGGGAAGAGTTTGTCGAATACAGGAATATCTCGCACGTCTTTGATGAGTGTCGCGCGCAGAGACAGGCGGAAATGCTCGCGGTCTTGAATCCCCATTAGATCGACCGCTGAGAATGCCTCGGCGCTTTCAGCCAGCGATACGCGCACCCCACTGGCACGTAAGGCGGAGATCAACTGTAAAATGCGGGATTCCATATTTATTCCTCGTAGCGATGTTATCTCGTCCTGGCCGGGAGAACTTCACCCGCAGCTACACATTAATTACCAGAAAAACTCCTAAAATCATCCGGCCGTTGTCTTGGAGGTGGGGGCGACATCAGTTGTCGTTTGGCCTTTTGCAGGTCCGCTTCGTTCTTGAGCAGTACAGACATGGTTTCATTCAACACCTCTTTATCGATATTCTTTGCATTGAGCGCTACCAGGGCATTGGCCCAGTCCAATGTCTCGCTGATGGAGGGCGCCTTGCGCATGTCGTTTTTTCGCAGCCTCTGAACGAATTCTACAGCCTGGCGTGCCAGCTTTGGATTTAAGTCGGGGACTTTCAAACGCACAACCGCCAATTCTGCTTCGATAGTCGGGTAATTGATGAACAGATATAGGCAACGCCGTTTGAGTGCTTCGGACAGTTCACGTGTGTTGTTGGAGGTCAATACAACGATTGGTCTGTGCTTAGCGGACAATGTTCCCAACTCGGGGATGGAAACTTGAAAGTCACTCAGCACTTCCAGTAGGAATGCTTCGAACTCAGCATCTGCGCGGTCGATTTCGTCGATCAATAATACAGTCGGATTGTCACTCAAAATGGCGCGTAACAGTGGCCGTTGTAACAGGAAGCGGTTCGAGAAGAAGACATCCTCTTCACTGGCTAGGCGGTCAGCAGCCTCACTCAGGGATTCAGCCTGACCAAGGGTGTCATTTAATTTATCGCGCAATAACTGGGTATAAAGCAGTTGCTTTGAATATTCCCACTCGTATAATGACTTGGATTCATCCAACCCTTCATAACATTGCAAACGAATTAATTCATACCCGCTCGCTCCGGCGAGGGCTTTTGCCAGTTCTGTTTTACCTACTCCGGCAGGACCCTCCGTCAGCAGGGGTTTGCCCAATTTTTGTGCAAGATAGACAATGGTTGCAATTTCATCTGAGGGGATATATTTCTGTTCCGAAAGCGCAGCTTTGACATTATCCGTGGAAATAAAAGGATTCTTCATGTGGCTCCTGTATTGGAGTTAGTATACCCTTTTTAGATGAAAAGGTGTTAAGCGGGGATGAGAATTTAATATCGTATTAGGTTAGAATTTACGCAATTTGTGAATAGAGCCCATTCAACTACGTAACTCCTATAGATTTAACGTACAATTGGGGGATGCAGCTCAAGGCTAATCTGGCCATTTTATTGAATTCTTAATGGCGATTCAAATCGCTTGATGTAGGTTAATATTGAGTGGGGTACTGTTGACGTAGTTGTAAAGCGGGAATTCAGAGTAAAATATTGTTAAACTTATGGTAGCCAAAGTCATATTGAACCCTTACTCGAACCGTTGGAATTCACAGGCGCGCTGGCCAAAAGCCGAAGCCGCGCTGAAGGCTGTCGATCTGAAGTTTGAGTTAGCTGTTTCACAGAAAAAGGGACAGGTGGTTGAACTGGCGGAAGAGGCTGCACGTGCAGGCTTTTCACCTATCATTGCGGCAGGTGGGGATGGCACCATCAGTGAAACGGTCCAGGGGATGGTTCTTGCCGCGAAGTCTGAAAAGGAAACGGTAGGTCCATTTGGGATTATGCCACTTGGTTCGGCGAATGACTTTGTGTTTAATGCAAATATGTCTGCCGATTTACAAGTAGCTGCCCAAGTCATTGCAGCAGGAAATGTCCGCGCTATAGATCTTGGCAATTTGAACGGACGGTGTTTTGTTAATAATTCTGCTGCCGGGTTGGAGCCATATGTCACGATTAAACACGAACGTATCCAATGGATAAAAGGCATGGTTCGTTATCTGGTCGCAGCGATGTGGGCGATCATGGACAAGCCCAAATGGACTGGAATAGTCAAGTGGGACGATGGTGAATACACCGGTCCGCTAACATTGGTGACGATTGGCAATGGCAGGCGCACGGGGGGGTTTTTTATGACCCCACATGCTGATCTGACTGACGGCCAATTAACACTGGCTTATGGGTATCGCGGCACGCGTCTTGGCATGTTCCAGGCTTTGCCGCGCGCCTTCAAGGAGGACAAAGGCAGTTATATTGAAATGGACGGTATGTACGAGCTGAACACAACGAAGGTGAAAATCCATCTTGACCAGCCATCACCCGCGCATACGGACGGAGAATTGTTTCCTGAATTCGTTCAGGATTTTGACTATTCGATCCAGCCGGGGCGGTTGCAACTGCTAGTTCCGTAGATGTCTGAACCAATAAATTTATCTTTTCGCCCTCTGACCTCTGGCCTGTGGATCGATTTTGAGCATCTCTTCGGCCCGCGCGGAGCCTGTGGTGGGTGTTGGTGCATGTTCTGGAAGTTACGCGGCAAGGCCTTTGATGAAAATACGGGCGAGCCGGCACGCCAGATGCAAAAATCCGAGGTGGAGTCTGGGACCGTGCCGGGCTTGCTGGTTTTCGATGAAGATGAGGCAACTGGCTGGATCGCGGTCGAACCGCGTTCAGCGTATCCAAAACTGGCACATTCGCGCATACTCAAACCCGTTGATGATGCTGATGTCTGGTCGGTGACATGTTTTTTCGTGGCGAAGCAGTCTCGCCGTCAAGGTCTGACCGTTGAATTGCTGAAGGCGTCAGTGGAATATGTTCGGGCGCAGGGTGGCAAAATTGTGGAAGGATATCCGGTGGAAACGAAAAAAGACATGCCGGCGCCGTTCATCTACACAGGCACAGCCGCGGCATTCCAAAAAGCTGGTTTTGTCGAAGTAGCAAGGCGTTCAGAAACTCGTCCAATAATGCGTTACACCATAGGGGATTGATGTCATTTCAGGATTTTCAAAAGTCCCCCAACAGGCTGTCTCTGCGGGAAATCGGTTTTTTGTTGCTTGCCGGGATAATTATCATCCTGGCGCTTTACGGGTTGGGAGTAGGCAATTACTATCTGGCTAATTTCTTGCCGGGTGGCGGTGAGTTCTATCTGTTGCGAACTGGCGGCCGAGCATTCATGTTTGATCAGCTTGAACCATACAGCGGAAGTGTCCCTGAGCGCGTGCAAGAGCTGGTTTATGGTAGCTCTGCGGCCTCGGGGGAGGACCTGTATATTCTTGATATTCCTTTTCACTTGTTAATTCTATTTTTTCCATTGGGATTGTTCCCCGAAGCGCTCATGGCACGTGCCTTCTGGATGGCGCTCTCGGAAATTGCATTGGCAATATTTATTTATTTTAGCTTTCGATTATTGGATCGCCGAGTTCCCCTTATCTTTATTATCTTGCTTTGCGTTGTGGAGTTTACCTCTTTTTATGCCTACCGGACTTTTCTTGAAGGCTCGCCGGCTATCATGCTCGGGCTTGCCTATGTCGGAATTTTCCTGTCCTTGCGTGCTGAGCTTGATGAACTGACCGGCGCGCTGTTGGTGCTTTCTGCCTTCCAGTGGGAAATCGGTGGATTATTCCTGCTCTTTTCTTTTTTCTGGGTTTTCTGGGAAAAGCGTTGGCGTGTATTGACCGGTGCTGGAATGCTGGCTTTTATATTGCTGGTACTCTCATTTTTTTTGTACCCTGACTGGGTGTGGCCATTTCTGCGCGCTGCGTGGAATAGTGCCCGTATAGGGTTTGGATTTTCTGTGCATGATATTCTCGGCCAACTCTGGCCGCTGTATGGCAGCACGCTTGGTTGGATTCTGACTGCGGTATTGATCGTTACTATCGGTTACGAGTGGCGTGCCGCTCGTGGAGACCTCAACCGTTTTGTTTGGGCAAGTTGTCTTACACTGACGGCGACACCTTTGTTAGGCCAAAACGTGGAGATGGATCAACTTGTCCCTCTAACGCTTCCAGTAATGTTGATCATTTTGATTTCACGCGAACGTTGGCGGAAGCTGGGCAATGGGATTGCCCTCTTATTATTAATGTTCTATTTTGGTGTGCCGTGGCTGTTATTCACACAGGGCGCCCCCCAGAGTATCGGTCTAAAAGACGATCAAGTTTTGTTTTTATTCTGGCCGGTATTTGCCTTCCTTGGTATGTACTGGGTTCGCTGGTGGATGATTCGTCCGCCTCGTACCTGGCTGGATCGTGCAACGGAGCCAATACGATGAACTGGCGCATTTACCTGCTCTTGTTTATCCTTGGTCTTGTGGTCTTGTTGGGCACAGCTTCCTTGCAGGATTCGCCCGGCTATCTTGACTCGGATTATTATTATGTCGGTGGCCTGCAATTAGTCGAAGGGAAGGGGTTTACAGAGCCCTTCCTATGGAATTACCTGGACGAACCGGTGGGATTGCCGCATCCGTCTCATACGTATTGGTTCCCTTTATCATCCATATTAGCGGCCATAAGCATGTTCGTATCAGGACCGCATACATACGAGACAGCAAGACTTATTTTCATCCTGATAGCTGCCTGTATTCCACCGCTGACTGCCCGTCTTGCACTGGATGTCACGGCAAGCCGCGGTCTGTCTTTGACCTCGGGACTGCTGGCCGTTTTCTCAGTCTACTATCTGCCCTTTTTACCTGTTACCGATAACTACGCTCCTTTCATCGCGTTGGGTGGATTGATATTCTTATTAATGAAGAAAGAACGAAGATGGGTACTCTTTATAATGGGACTACTTGTTGGTCTGATGAATCTTGCGCGCAGCGATGGATTGCTATGGCTGGGCCTGGTGGGCCTGCTGTTACTTTGGCGTTCGTTTCGAACTGAACTTCCCCTCAGAACGAAAATCCAATCCTTTGTGTATTCCGGGTCCCTCGTTGCAGTCGGTTACTTATTGGTGATGGGCCCATGGTATGCGCGTAACATAGCAGTCTTCGGTTCATTGATGGCTCCGGGTGGGAGTCGCATCCTGTGGTTGACAAATTACAACGATACTTTTGCGTTCCCAGCCAATCAGATTAATATGGATACTTGGTTGCAAGCAGGCTTGGGGGCGGCACTCAAGATCCGTTTGTGGGCATTAAAGATGAACCTCCTGAATGCCTTCGCTGCCCAGGGTAGTATTCTGCTCTTTCCCTTCATCTTGCTTGGGTTCTGGCAACAGAGACATGATGTTCGCGTCAAATTTGCTGCAACAGGTTGGCTGATCTTGTTGATAGTAATGACAGTTGTTTTTCCTCTTGCTGGCGCGCGCGGAGGTTTCTTCCATGCTGGTGCTGCGTTTCAGACCTTTTGGTGGGTGCTGGCTCCATTGGGTCTCAATCATTTTGTCAAAGTGCTCAGAGATCGAAAAATCTTCACTGCTCGTCACGCGAAAATCGTGTTTCAAGGCATGCTGGTAGTGGTCTGTGCAATGTTATCTGGCGTTATCATTCAAATGCGTATTTTACAACCGGGCTGGCATCCGGAATTCCACTTATATGAAAAAGTAGAGCAGGTTTTAGTAGGTCAGGGCGCAGCCTCGGATGAAATTGCGGTAGTCCGCAATCCGGCACTGTATTACATCGTAAGTGGTCGGTCAACCATTGTCATGCCGCCGGGTGGGCCAGATACAATCCTGGCAGTGGCGAAAAAATACAATGCGTCTTATTTTGTGTTGGAGCCGGAGGGAGTGTTGGAAGAATACAAACAACTGTATGAACAGTTTGACGTTAGTTCGGGATTGATATATATCGGGGAGGTAGAAGGTGCGCGGATTTATGCAATCCACAACACTACCGAATAAGCACATCATCTGGCAACTGGCATTAGTCAGTGGGGTTAGTGTAACAGTATATTTGGTTATGAGTGCTTTATATTACCGCATTGGATTTCCCCTCGACGATTCCTGGATCCACTTGACCTACGCTCGTAACCTGGCATTGTACGGTGAGTGGGCTTTTCAACCTGGAATGCCCTCCGCTGGATCGACAGCACCGTTATGGACCGCGTTAGTGTCTATCGGTTTCTTCATCAAGCTGGCTCCCTACATTTGGACGTACTTGCTTGGCGCGCTTCTACTCTGGGGCATGGGCTTACTGGGAGAGGTTGTTGTCCGGCGTGTCAGCCTTGCCTATCGGAGCCGTTTTCCCTGGGTGGGATTATTCATGATTTTGGAATGGCATCTGGTCTGGTCAGCTTCTTCTGGGATGGAAACGTTGATGCACGCTCTGATTGTCACGATCGTGCTGGGTATGCTGATGAGCGGCTCACGTCGCTTCATGACTCTGGGCTTGCTTGCCGGTCTGAGCGTTTGGGTGCGGCCTGACGGTATAACATTGCTCGGACCGGTCATTGTCTATGCGCTGGCAGGTGGGGGTTCCGTAAAGAAGCGTTGGAGAGATCTAAGTTTATTTGCTATCGGGTTTGCATCCCTGTTTGTCCCGTATCTATTGTTCAACCTGATTCTGGCCGGAACGCCGATGCCGAATACTTTCTATGCCAAGCAGGCGGAATACGTCGCCTGGCAGGCGCGACCATTTTTAACACGACTTGGGCAACTATCGCTGCAATTTCTGGCGGGTCCGAGCGTAGCTTTGCTTCCCGGAGCAATCGGCTGGTTTGTTATATCCATCCGAAAACGCGATTGGGGTACGTTAGCCGGGATGGTCTGGTTTGCCGGCTATCTATACTTGTATGTTGAACGCCTGCCGGTATATCAACATGGCCGTTATATCATGCCTGCTATGCCAGTGTTTTTCCTGTGGGGGATGGCTGCGGTAGCAGAATTTGCAAATTCGAAAATATTTGGCCGTTACCATTGGACAGTTTCTACGGGTTGGACTTTGTTGACTGGCGTCTTGGGTGTGGCCTTTTGGCTGATTGGTGCAAATACTTATGCTGAAGACGTGGCGTTGATTGAAAGTGAAATGGTTGCATCTGCGAAGTGGGTTGTAAATAATGTGCCTGCGAATGAGGTAATCGCAGCGCATGACATCGGTGCACTCGGTTACTTTGATAATCACACCTTGATCGATCTGGCAGGGTTAGTGTCGCCCGAAGTCATTCCGTTCATCCGGGATGAAGAGAGATTAGCACAATTTTTGAATGATCAAGGAGCAGAATATTTGATCGCATTCCCGGAGTTTTATCCGCTCCTCAGTCAATGGGCGAATCCTGTATTTGTTACAGATGGTTTTGGGCCTGATTTTGGAGGAGAAAACATGGTTGTGTTCCATTGGCGTTGAATTGCAATTAATTCCTGTAATAGGACTCATGTGCTATACTTCAAATTATCAAATCCAATAAGGGGCTGGTATAAGAAATGAAAGATATTACTTTACTTATCGTTGATGATCACCCACTTTTCCGACAGGGTGTTGCCGACGCGCTTGCTTTGGAACCAGGTTTTCGTGTAATTGGGCAGGCTGCTGAGGGTAAGCATGCATTGGAATTGATTCGTGATTTGGAACCAGATATTGCTGTTTTAGATGTAAATCTTCCAGAAATGAACGGTCAACAAATTACCCATCAAGTAACTCAGGAAAAACTGCACACCCGGATTCTGCTGCTTACAGGCTATGATGACATTGAGCAGGCTATCCATGCAGCTCATGCAGGTGCAGCTGCGTATTGCACGAAAGATATTCAACCCCAGGGCTTGGTGGGAGTAATTCGGGAAGTTGCCAATGGCAAGTATGTGATTAGCGGCAATGTGTTTGATCGTCGTGGTTTGGAGGATTGGCTTGAGAGTCAGATGGAGGGCGCGCGCCGCTCTTACAGCGAACCGGGCAGTCCGTTCCATCCACTTTCAGACCGTGAAATGGAAGTACTATCTTGTGTTGTGCGTGGGATGAGTAATAAAGAGATTGCTGGTCTACTCGGTATCAGCCATCAAACTGTAAAGAACCACGTTACTTCAATCTTACGGAAATTTGGTGTTGAAGATCGAACACAGGCTGTTGTTTACGCTTTGAAGCGTGGCTGGGTAAAGTTGCAGGATACAGATATTAACAAACCGCAGGAGTAATATTGGTATGGTGTCAGAACTTGAAAATGTTCAGGAAGATGAACAAGCTTCAGCCTTTGATGTAAAAACTGAGTTGGAAGAAACCCAGCGTGCCTTGCGCGAGACCACGCTTATGATTGAACAGAGCCAGGGGGAAGTATCTAAGTTAACGCAGCGGAATACTGCAATTACTTCCCATTTACAACAAGTTCAAAATCAGATTAGCGAATCTTCGGTAGAAGAAATCCGTATGGCGTATGACTCAGCACTGGATGCGCAACAACGTTTATTCGTAATGCGAGGTCAATTAGAGAAGTTGCAGAATGATAAGGTGCATTATGAGCGTTATCAGACGGCTTTAGAACAGATACAAAACGGGGCGGCAGGTGGCTCTGCTGCATCTTCTGGGTCATCTGGCACCGGCAGAAGTTCCCTTGCCAGCGTGGAAATGTTGGTAAATGCTCAGGAGGCTGAACGTCAGCGACTTTCTCGACAAATGCACGATGGCCCAGCACAAGCACTGTCGAATTTTATTCTACAAACTGAAATTGCAATGCGTTTGCTAGATGTAGATTCTACACAAGCCAGGGATGAGTTAGGTAACCTCAAGATGTCTGCGATGGGCACGTTTCAAAAGGTCAGAAATTTTATATTCGAATTGCGGCCCATGATGTTGGATGATCTTGGTTTAATTCCAACAATCCGTCGATATGCTGATACGTTCAAAGAGCAGACTGGTTTGGATGTCAACGTAATCGTAAGCGGAAATGAAAGGCGATTGGAATCGTACCTTGAAGTAATGGTGTTTCGGGCGATCCAGGAATTACTAGGCAATGCAGCCCGCCATAGTCAGGCTACTCTATTAAAGATTAATATTGACCTCACGGATGACTTAATCCGTGTCAGTGTGGATGACAATGGCAAAGGATTTGATGTTGATACTGTTCAGGGGCAAAATCTCGGTCTGAAATTGATTCGCGAGCGAACTGAAATGCTGGGGGGGACTTTTGAGATTGATAGCGCAATGGGCAAGGGTACTCGCGTAATGTTTTCTTTGCCGGCAAGCAAGTAGTAGGCAAATTTGAAAATTAGAGATTTTGAACTCTAGCATGACAAAGCCCTACCTATATACCAATCATGATTTTGTCATTTTTCCTGTATAATCTATGTGATAAAGTAATTAAAATCTTGTCTGTGTAGAGAGGAGTCCATATGCGTCGCGGACGAATATTTATTTTTCTTGCTCTAATATTGATCATAGGTCTGGCGGTAGTTGCTTTGGTATTTCGCCAGTTCCTGCTTCCGGGTACGCAGACTGCTGCACCACAGCAGTCTACAACCGTTAAGATTTATATAGCAGGGCAAAACATTCCTCAAGGGGAAACCATCACTGAAGACGTTCTTGCAACCATTGATATCCCCCAGGAAAGTGTTGTCTCTGTCATGTTCACTGAAGATCAAAGAGCGGATCTTGTTAATAAAGTGGCGAGATATCCGATTGACCAGGGTGTTGTTATAACCCGTTCGATGGTATCTGATGGAACTGTAGCTGCTGGTGGTCCTGAATGGGCTTCCAATATTCCACAGGGCATGACAGCAATTGCAATTCCAACCTCACGCTTGGAATCTGTGGCATTTGGCGTTCGTGATGGTGCTCATGTAGATCTCAGTGCTTGCTTTTTGTTTGTAGATGTGGATCCATCTTTCCAAACTGAGCTACCAAATCATGTTAGCGGATTAATCGCTCCGGAGACAGCTGCTGAAGGCCAGGCTCCTGGCATAACGCTTAGTGTAACTGGCGATGGTGGAGTTCAGGGTCGTACAGAGGTTGAATCAGCTTTTCAACAAGGTATATATGTCATACCATCTGAAGGGCAACGGCCAAGATTAGTTTGCCAGATGATTCTGCAAAATGTTGCTGTTTTGAAACTTGGTACTTTTGCTTTACCTCAAACAACACAGCCCGTTGCAGATCAGGCTGATCCGGAGGCTCAAGCGGCTCAACCCCAAGAAATACCTGATGTCGTTACTTTAATTGTTACACCTCAAGATTCTGTAACATTATCGTATCTGGTTTATGGCGGCGCAAAGATAACTATGTCGCTGAGGAATGTATTGGATGAATCGCGAGTGGCAACTGAAGCAGCAACTTTACAGTTCCTTCTAAGCCAGTACAATATACCTGTTCCCGCAAAGCTACCATATGCAATGCAGCCCCGGGTTGACAATTTATCTTATCCACCTGTTACAACTGAAACGGCTCCTACTACAGTACCTGTAGAATAATGGTATTTGTTGAAGGTACAGCATAATGGCAGCAGGCCAAAAAGTTCGCGTTATCATCGTGGATGATATTGCTGAAACCCGTGAAAATGTGCGCAAACTTCTACAGTTTGAAGCAGACATTGACGTCATAGGTGCAGCAAAATCAGGTAGACAAGGAATAGAGTTTTCGAAAGAAGAAGACCCTGATGTCATCTTGATGGATATCAATATGCCTGATATGGATGGCATAGCTGCAACTGAAGAAATTCTACGAAATCAGCCGCATGTTCAGGTAATCATTTTGTCTGTTCAAGGTGATCAGAACTATATGCGGCGAGCTATGCTGGCAGGGGCACGTGACTTTTTGACCAAACCGCCTATGGCGGACGAGTTAATATCTGCAATCCGGCGTGCAGGCGAAATGGCCCAAAATGAACGCACAAAGAATGCTCATGTTCGTGCTGCACCTTCAACATCAGGTTTGCCTATTGCAACGGGCTATTCACTTACCCAAGGTAAGGTGATTACAGTTTACAGCCCCAAGGGCGGGACCGGCTGTACAACAATTGCTGTTAATTTAGCATTGGCTTTACACAATGAAGATACTCGAACTACGCTAGTTGATGGAAATTTCCAGTATGGGGATGTAGCAATTTTTATTAATGAGCAAGGCAAAAACACGATCATCGACCTTGCGATGCGTGTAAACGAACTCGATCCGGAAATCGTTGAAGGGGTGATGCTAAAACATGCCGCATCAGGTGTGCATGTTTTGGCTGCCCCTTCACGTCCGGAATATTCGGAAAAAGTGAATGGTGATCAGTTTGCACAATTGATTGATTATTTGCGTCAAATGTATGCCTATATCGTAATTGATACCACGCCCTCGTTAAGCGATATTACTCTCTCAGCAATTGACAAAAGCGATGTGATCGTGCTGGTTACGACACAGGATATTCCATCAATTAAGAATGCCAGGCTGTTCTTGGATTTGATCCAAACCATCGGAATCGAACGTGAGAGAATTGTGTTTACGATGAATAAATACGATAAGCGCATCGCGATTACACCGGAACGGGTTGGGGATAATTTAAAGCTGCCAATTACCGCTGTTATTCCATTGGACGAGAAGGTTGTCGTCCCTGCTGTGAATCGGGGAGTCCCATTTATTATGGAGAACAAGACACAACCTTCAGCACGTGGTATATTATCGTTAGCAGAAAGTGTACGTGAATCTTTAGCAACTGCAGAATTAAAAGAATCCGAAGTTGTGAAGTGATATTTATTAAAAGTATAGGAGTTCAGCTATGTCATTACTCAAACGCATAGAGCAAGGACAGGGGTCGGATGCAGGCTCTAGTTCGCCGGGGTCGGGACAATCTGGCAGTGGTTCAGATAATTCACGTCTCTCATCTCTGCAGACCAAGCGAACAAACGCTCCAAGTACTTCTCCACAGGCAGGATCTTATTTTGACCTGAAAACACGGGTTCAAAATAAACTATTGGCTGAACTTGATCCCTCGATGGATATTACAAGGACAGATGAGGTTAAGCGAACCATTCAAGAACTCTTTGAACAGATTCTCTCAGAAGAAAACATTGTTCTTTCTCGCCCTGAACGCGCGCGTCTTTTTGAGCAGATTGCGGCTGAGATTTTAGGCTTAGGACCTCTTCAACCGTTACTTGAAGATGACACCATTACAGAAATCATGGTGAATGGCGCGAAGAACATATATATTGAACGCAAGGGTAAACTTCATCGAGTCCCGGTAACATTTGAAAACAATGAACATGTATCGCGCATTATTGACCGAATTGTTGCTCCGCTTGGTCGACGTATTGATGAGTCGAGTCCGTATGTTGATGCTCGTTTGCAAGATGGTTCACGCGTGAATGCCGTTATTCCTCCAATTTCACTGGTTGGACCCGTGTTGACCATTCGAAAGTTTTCAAAAAACCCGATCACTGTTGAGCAGTTGGTGCAATTTGGATCCATCACTATGGAGGCTCTCCAGTTTCTAAAAGCTTGTGTGGAAGCGCGCTTGAATATTATTATTTCCGGTGGTACTGGTTCTGGTAAAACTACATTGCTAAATGTTATGTCTGGATTTATCCCAGATGATGAGCGCATTATTACTATTGAAAATGCGGCTGAATTGCAATTACGCCAGGAGCATGTTGTGACATTGGAGTCTCGCCCACCAAATATTGAAGGACGTGGTGAAATAACCATTCGGGACTTGGTTATCAACTCTCTTCGTATGCGTCCTGAACGGATTATTGTAGGTGAGTGTCGCGGTGGTGAAACACTCGATATGCTTCAGGCTATGAACACTGGCCATGATGGCTCGATGACAACTGCACATGCTAACTCTCCACGAGATGCTCTCTCACGTGTTGAAACCATGTGTCTTATGGCAGGCATGGATTTGCCGGTACGAGCTATCCGTGAACAAGTTGCGAGCGCAATAAATGTCATTGTCCAGCAGGCACGTATGCGTGATGGTACACGTAAGGTAGTTACTGTTACAGAAGTCAGTGGTATGGAAGGTGATGTCATTACTATGACAGACATCTTTTCCTTTGAGCAAACAGGCGTGGAGGCCGGGAAAGTAATTGGCCGATTACGCCCAACCGGGTTACGACCTAAATTCATGGATCAAATTGAGGCTGCAGGTATTAACTTGCCACCCTCGATTTTTGGCGTTGGGGAACGGCGCCGTTACTAGACCATAGTAGACAAATCATATGAGCGCAATGACTTGGATTTTGATTGTTGGTGGAGCTTTTGCTATACTCTTGTTAATTGTGGGGGTAGTTCAATCTGCGGGTAGTGAGCGGGCTTTAGTTGAGCAGCGGCTTGGTCGATATCTGGATGAAGATAAAACCGAGGCCGATAGAGAAGAAGACCGATCTGTAATCACGGATTGGGTCAACAGAAGGGTAGAAAAATCTTCATTTGGAGATCGCATTGCACGAGAACTTGCTCGTGCTGACCTGAAATTAAAAGTCGCTGAATATTTTGCTCTATATATAATCGCTATAATTTTTGGTGCCATTGTCTTTGGTTTTCTCGGCGGTTGGCATCCGGTATCATTCTTGATTGGTGCCGTCCTGGGTGCCTTCGCTCCCCGTTTTTATGTTAAACGCCAACAGCGTCAACGGCTAAATAAATTCAACGATCAGCTTGGTGACATGCTGAATTTAATGGTAAATGGTTTGCGAGCCGGGTATTCAACCATGCAAGCGATGGAAGCTATTAGCAAGGAATTGCCAACACCGATAAATGATGAATTTCGGCGCGTGATACAAGAGATGCAGTTGGGAGTTCCTATGGAAACTGCGTTGGATAATTTGTTGCGACGTATTCCTAGCGATGATTTGGATTTTGTTGTTACTGCAATAAACGTACAGCGTGAGGTAGGTGGTAACCTCGCCGAAATTTTGGATTCAATATCTTATACGATTCGAGAACGAGTACGAATTAAGGGTGAAATTCGCGTTATGACCGCCCAGGTGCGAGCATCCGGTACGCTTTTGTCAATTATACCGATGGGTTTGGCTCTAATTCTTTGGTTTATGAACCCAGACTATCTGCTATCCTTTTTTGAAGGTCCTTCACCCCTTTGTGGCTGGGGTGCAATCGGCTTGATTATAATTATGATTGCCACAGGCTATTTTGTTATGATGAAAATAGCGGATATTGAGGTGTAGTTATGAGTCCACTTATTTGGGTTATTGTTGGAGTTGTACTTGTTGCTGGGGCAATCGTTCTTATTATAGTAGGTCAGCGTACTACCACAGATTCTGACAGTGATGATGATCCATTGATGGCACGTTTGGCGGAATTTGCCGAGCGTGGAGATGTAGTATCTCTCGAAGATTTAGAACTTTCACAACCTTTCAGCGAACGAATTATTGTTCCGATTTTACGAGGTATTGGGGAGTTCTCAACACGCTTTACCCCTCAAAAAGTTTTAGAGCAAACCAACCTGAAGATGGAGTTAGCAGGTAATCCAGTTCGCATGGACGCGGGTACGTTTCTGGCTTCTCGGTTTGTTATAGCCGCTGTGTTTGGCGGATTTCTGACGTTGATTTTTGCTATTTCCCCTCCCACCTGGAGCCTTGGGGTGAGAATTCTTGTTGTTTTACTATTTGTTGTGCTGGGATTTGCATTTCCCCAACTTTGGTTGCAAAGTAAAATTAATACTCGCCAAACAGAAATTCGCAAAGCGATGCCAGACGCTCTCGATCTTTTGACAATATGTGTCGAGGCGGGACTAGGCTTTGATGCTGCTATGGCAAAGGTGAGTGAGAAGTGGGAAAACCACCTTTCTGTCGGATTTGCTCGTGCGATCCGTGAGGTTCAGCTTGGTAAGACTCGCCGTGAGGCATTGCGGGTCATGGCCGAACGCATGGGCATCCCGGAAATGACAAGTTTTGTTGCAGCGGTTATCCAGAGTGAGATGCTTGGTGTTAGCATGGCAAAAGTCTTACGTATTCAATCCGATCAAATGCGGTTGAAACGCCGGCAGCGTGCAGAAGAAGCTGCTCATCAAGCACCTATCAAGATGCTTATTCCAATGGCGCTATTGATCTTTCCATCAATCATGATAATCTTGATGGTTCCGGCGCTATTCCAGATTATGGGCGTATTTGGCGGCGGATTTGGAGGGTAGTTAGGATCGCTGACTCGTACGTTCTAACTTTGAAGTCTTATTGGATATTGTTGAACGCAAATTTGCAGCATCATTTATATAAAACCGTGTGGAATGGGCTTGATTGGCTGTTCCCACCAACTTGTGGGGGATGTGGAATTTCGGGTACACGCTGGTGCCCGGATTGTCAGAAAAAGGTTCAGGTAATAAGTGACACTGTATGCGACTCTTGCGGCTTGCCTCAGGAGCATGGTGGATTATGTACGCGTTGCAATAATGACCTTCCTGCATATAAACTGCTCCGATCATGGGCAGTTTTTGAATATCCAGTTCGGGGAGCCTTACATCGTCTAAAATATCGCCGTGATATAGGACTAGGAGAAGCGCTATCAAGTCAAATTGCAAGCTTCATTGCCCAATTGAACTGGCCAGTCGAAACAATGATCCCGATTCCCCTGGGTAAACAAAGGCTAAAAGAACGAGGGTATAATCAAGTTGCGATGGTAGCCAGGCCACTATCAATTCAATTAGGATTGAAATATCTGCCCGGGGCATTAGTTCGTGCACGTGAGACGAGATCGCAAGTGGGATTGACAGCGGATGAGCGTCAGGAAAATGTACGTTCCGCTTTCAGTGCCACTGGCGGGAATGTGTATGGACGAACGGTTTTGTTGATCGATGATGTATCCACAACGGGAGCAACTTTGTCGTCTGCGGCTGAGGCGCTTTATACTTCGGGCGCCCAAGAGGTGTATGCATTTACAATTGCCCGTGCCCTGCCGCACCATAGCTTGAAACAAGTTTAGTGTTTGTCGCCCGCTTTGGGGCGTATAGCAAATTACCCTGAGGAGGTTTTATGTCACCTGAATTAGATATTCAAGCTCGTAACATGGAAGTGACCGACCGAATCAACGATTATATTGAGAAGAAAGCCAGTAAACTTGATAAATTTCTCCCTGCGATAGACGAAACGAGAGTTGAGCTTTCATATGAAAAATCGGCTCGCAGCGCAGCAGACCGGCATATTGCACAAATAACCGTACGAGGCAAGAACTTACTGCTTCGCTCTGAAGAACGCGCTGACGACATATTTGCTGCGTTCGACTCAGCATTGGACAAGATTCAGCGCCAGATCGACCGCTATAAGGGCAAACGCTATCGTGGTCGTGGCGATGGACGCTCGGCTGCTGAGGTTGTACCAATGCCTGAAATGGAAGAAGATGTAGATGAATTCGATGAAGAAGTAGTCGTTCGTCGCAAAAAATTTGCGCTCGTGCCGATGAATGAAGCCGAGGCCATTGAGCAGATGCAGTTGTTGGGTCACGATAATTTCTTCATTTTTTTCGATGCGGATGCGAACCGGATAAAAGTATTATATCGACGTCGAAATGGAACCTTCGGTTTGATCGAGCCGGAAGTAGGTTAGTGCAAGTCCGAATACACACTAACTGGCCTGGCAAAACATTGCTGGGCCAGTTTTATTGGAGCGAATAATGATGAAAGAAATGGTTAATTTCGATGACGATTTGGGCGAAACAGATCTTGAGCAAAATGGGATCGAAAACGAATTAATCGAACAGGCGGTAACACAGATTTTGAAGGCAATTGGGGAGAATCCTGAGCGTGAAGGGTTAAAGTTTACTCCCAGACGAGTTGCGCGCATGTATTCGGAGCTGTTCAGCGGTTATCGTGCTGATGCCGATGCCATGATCAATGATGCCCTTTTCAACATCTCTTACGATGAAATGGTGTTAGTGCGTGATATTGAGTTTTACAGTTTATGTGAGCATCATATTCTTCCGTTTATGGGACGAGTCCATGTAGCCTATATCCCCGATGGCAAGGTGCTTGGGCTCTCTAAAATCCCTCGGATTGTGGACATGTATGCCCGGCGCTTGCAGGTGCAGGAACGCATGACTCGTCAGATTGCAGACTTTTTGCGGGATTTGCTGAAACCGCAGGGTGTGGCGGTGGTAGTTGAGGCGGTGCACCTGTGTTCGATGATGCGCGGGGTTAAAAAGCACGACGCTCGTATGACAACCTCTGCTATGCACGGCGCCTTTCGTGCGAACCTGGCAACTCGTCAGGAATTTCTGGACAACATCAGCAGGGGAGCAGCGCCACTAAAGATTTGACGCATCTTTCTCCGCCTGTCCTGCTACCGTTTTCAAGCAAGCTTTACTCCCGTGCATGTTCATCGCTTTGCCCCCCCCAATTGTGCTGGCGGAACATGACTGGGGGTTCGTTTTTAATTCAATACAAAAATTATTCGTTACTGCGCGTAATCATACTTTTAGACGAAATTCTGCTTAACCGATCCAAAAAATACAGGGACAACGCCAGCACGACCCATGCGATGATTTGTGCCAATCTCAACCCGCCTGGCACGAGGTTGCTGTCACCACGGAATGTTTCCAGGAAGAGCCGCGCGCCGCTTGTCAAAGCGGCGAAGGTCAGGAAGTGGACCCCAGGGCGCGTATCCGATTTTTGAAACCAGAGCAGGCCCAGGATCAGGAGAGCAGCGAGAATCTCGTAAATCTGGCTGGGATGACGCATCGCGCCCCAGAGCTGCATGCCCCAGGGCAGGGAGGCTTCTTTGCCAAAAGCGCTACCGGAAGCCAGGTGCGCCAGCCCCAGTCCGAGTGCGAAAACCGCCAAAAGGGGGGTCACCGCATCCAGAGTCGGCCACAAAGGAAGTTTTTTTCTTTGTCCATAGACCAAAGCAACGAGCAAGGCCAAAACCATCCCGCCAAAGGGATCGAACAGATCCAGATTAAGCGAGATCAAGCTTCTTGGGTTTTGCGTGAACGCTGAAAAGTTTTCGACTGCAAACAGAATACGCCCCCCGAGCACATAGCCAAGTAACGGAAAGAAAACGATATTATTCAAATCGTCGTCATTTACGCCATGCCGTTTACTGCGCTTTTCTGCCAGGAACAGACCTGCCCAGATAGCAGCGACGACCAGGATCAGATCGCGTGGAGGGGAAAATAGATTACGGAAAAGTGTCAGCATATTATTGGAGAATGAATTCGATTCGCGTGCGCAAAAGCGCCTCGGACATTGGCCCGCCGATCACGACCTCTTGAATGAGGCCATCACGGTCGATGAAGAAGCTAGAGGGAAGTGAGCGCAATTCGTAACTGTCAGCTACATCACCGGTTTCCTCGATCAGGATTGGGAAGGTTAGGTTGTGTTCCTGGATGAAAGGGACAATTGCTTGAGGATTATCCTGATAGGTCATGTTGACGGCCAATACCACAAACCCCCGGTCTTTGTATTCGTCATATAGCTTTTGTATGGCGGGCATTTCTGCGCGGCAGGGCGGGCACCAGGTTGCCCACAAATTAACCAGCACGGCCTGACCGCGAAAATCAGAGAGTGCGATAGTTTCACCTCTTGTTGTTTTGAGTAAAAAATCAGGCGCTAGAAATCCCTCGCGCGGTGCAGGGATCTCGCCAGCCGTGGCTGTCCCTGCGCGATCGGCGCTTACAAATATCCACGCCAGCCCGATTACCAGGGTGAAAATAAATAGTACGCGACGTTGGGTTGGTTGCATTAGTTCCTTTTTTAGGCTACACTTTTATAAATAAGGTCTCTACTATATTGTTCGTTGCACAGGGCTATATCTTACTATGCTTTCGACTGACATTTTATACATTGGGATTGATCCCACATCCGGTAAGAAGGAATTTGGGTATGCTGTGCTGGATAGCAATTTGAATCTGGTAAAGCTGGCAGATGCGGACCTGGAAGAATTACTCGTATTTCTTGATGGGCAAAAGTCAGCATGTGTGGCTGTCAATGCGCCCTCTGGAGTGAATCGGGGGTTGGTTAAGAAAATGCTCGAGGAGGAAAGTTCTAAATCAAGAAGTTTTTTTCGAGGGGTGGACATCCGCCTGGCTGAATTTGAATTACGTGAGCGCGGAATTGCCGTAGCCGGAACACCTTCGCGCGAAGAGTTCTGCCCAGCCTGGATGCAAGTTGGGTTTACTCTGTATCAGAGACTTTCTGAAATCGGGTTCAAACCGCACAACACAGATGGTGCCGAACGCCGCATGTTGGAGACCCATCCTTTTGCCTGTTTTTGCGTTTTAGCGGAAAGTATCCCGTTCCCAAAACCGACCCTGGAAGGCAGATTGCAGCGTCAATCGATTCTGTTCGATAAAGGCCTGCGGATCAATGATGCGATGGGATTCTTCGAAGAGATCACCCGGTTCAAACTGATCAAGGGTATCCTGCCGATGGAAGCGCTTTATTCAACGGAACAGTTGGATGTGCTGGTGGCAGCTTATACAGCCTGGTTGATAATAAATCGACCCGGTGAGGTGAACAAGGTTGGTGATGAAACGGAAGGACAGATAAATTTACCCGTTAGGGAGTTGCAGGGGAAGTATTAGCTTTACAAGAATACCCGCTCTTTATACAAATCGAGTTGAATAAGAATCAACCCTGGACCTGGCGGTCCATAATGGTTGTTATCCCGTTGGACAATCCGCCATAAGGGATACCTAGTTTTCGTAACATCCAGCCCTCTCCGGGAAAATTCCTGTAAGATCGCATCCGAATCTCGAAAGTGATGCGGCAGGTTTGCCTTTTATCGATATTCTTGATTCCACTTTGCGCGCCGTTTGAAGAGATCAAAAAAGAATTCCCACCGCTGAGAAGTACCATTTACCTTGATATTTCCATCCGGATATACGATCTGTTTAAGCTTGGTTACCCCGCTCCGCGACAATCGCACCTCCTCCGGGAGCGCGTGCCGATCAAAGAACATATCAACGGCGTTATAGAGGCGTCTCAAACTGTCCATCCCTTGACGTAAGACAGCTTCTCGTGGATAAAACCAGCTCTTACGCGGAATATATCAACGCCCCGGGCATGTCCTTTTCCTCCTTTAGCTTTACCCCGACTGTATTTCCAGCGCAAAATACACCGTTCGCCAAGGCCAAAAATCTCCTCAATCTCGATGTGCGCCTCGGGCGACTCGCGGAAGAAATCCTGCCAGAACTGAGTGACCGCTTCCTTCCCCGTATGCACAGAGCCGTAGGGAGTTGGACCAGTATTTTCGAAGACACAATCGTCGCTCATAAGCTGCATCATGCCTGGGACATCATGACGATTGAAGGCCTCATTGAACTCAAGCACGGTACGAGTCGCAGATTCTAACTTTGACATACGGGTTGGACTCATATGGATTTCTCCTCTTTAAGAGCAAGCCAGAAGATCACCCAACATTAGCATCCTTGAAACACCACGCTCTCGCATAGGAATCAGTTTTGCCAGGTATCATACAAAACTGGCTTATCTCCAACATGGTAGTAAGAATAGATGTTCGAAATCTGACCATTTCGAACATAAATGCAATCACAAGCCGGGTTTTCATCAACCAGATATCGAACGGCAAATTTGTCGCCACACTCGAATACATCGAGGATTTTGATCGTCGGACTAAAAAAAGCTCCAGAGTTTTCCCTGACCAGGTCGAGATACACTTGTCTGCCCCTGATTTCCCCAAAAGGGCTTGTATGAACAAAATCTTCAGTGAGTTCAAGTTTAGATATGTCTTTATTGCGAAATGCATCAAACCATGTATCAACTATCTTTCGATTCACGGTAAACCTCCGATCTAAACAAATGGTTTTATTTTCGAAGTAATTGACACTTGGATTCAACTCATAAGTGCAACAAAGGGCAGTCAAAGCGGGTAAGCTGGTGTAGGATAAGCTTTCCAGACTGCCAGGTCAAAGGAGCACTTATGTACACACAACTTACCCAGGAACAAAGATACCAGATTCATGCCTTGTTGAAAATGGAACATAGTCGAACAGAAATTGCCGAAACCCTTGGAGTGCATAGATCTACGATCAGTCGTGAATTGCAGCGCAA
>JBAVJG010000129.1:0-9016 GCA_049687655.1 Anaerolineales bacterium
CTCCTCTTTATTTTTAATAGCGCAACACACCTGTTGTTCCTTTAAAACTCAGGTCAGCTCAAGGCGGCTTAAGAAATTTCGGATAGTTTCTAACTTTTCTAAAATGTGCCACCCATACAATATGCCATCTTCTACTCCGGTATTGCAGAGAGTGCTGCGAGAATATCTGAACTGCAAACCTGAATTGTGAAGGAAAATTGATAGGCACAAATTCAAGAACATATACAGGAGTTACGCAGTTGAATGTGAGAGAACCGGAAATAGGGGCTGCGTATGTCCTAATATACAATAAACAGTAGCATAAAAGCACCATTCACAAAATTTCTCGATTTGTTATAGTTATTGATGTTATATTCGGGCCTCTGGACTTTATCACGGAGAATTCAAAGAACACTTGCATCCCAGTATTGAAGAAGCCCAAAGTTATTCATAATCTTCGCTATTAAAATAGTATCGAAAGCATCTCATGACTCTCCCTACCAAGATCGTTGTCATCGGCGCTGGTAGCGCCTCTTTTGGAGAGAACACCCTCTCTGCCCTGCTCCGTTCCGATAAGCTGCACGGATCCACGCTCGCACTGGTTGACAGAAATGCCAACAGTCTGGATATCGTCCATCGCCTGGCGAACAGGCTGAACGTTGAGTGGGATGCGGGGTTCTCCATCAGTGCGCACGTCCATCACAAAGACGCGCTCGAGGGCGCGGAATTCGTCGTCTCGGCCATCGAAGTCGGTCCGCGTGAGGAATTGTGGAAATCCGATTTCGAAATTCCTCTCAAATACGGTCTCCGTCAGCCTTACGCCGAGAATGGCGGTCCCGCTGGATTTGCCCATGCAGCGCGCAACATCGGGCCATTGATGGAAATTGTGGGCGATATGGAAGAAATCTGTCCGGATGCCTGGTTGATCAACTTCACCAATCCGATGACGCGCATCTGTGACGCAGTCAACCGCTACAGCCAAATCAGGACGGTCGGGTTGTGTCACCAGATTTACGCCGGTTATGTATTCGTAGGCCTGGTGCTGGCAGATGAGCTGGGCATCAAAGTGCCCGATGGGCTCGAAGGCATGCACGCCGACTTTGTGCAGCATACACTGCGCGGACAGGTACTGCACCAGGTTTTGCCGCGGGTAGAGATCACGGCTGCAGGATTGAACCACTTTACCTGGATGCTATACATACGGGATAGGGAAACCGGCGAAAATCTGTACCCGCTTTTCAGGGAACGCTTCGCCTCTTTCGACCCGACATTTGAACCCCTCACGAGAGAAATATTCAACATCTTTGACCTGTTCCCCGTCCCGGGCGACACGCACCTGTGCGAATACCTGCCCTGGGTCAGCGACCCTGTAACCAAGCCCTGGGAAAAATATAACATCCGTCAATACGATTGGGAAGCTTGGGCCGGGCTGCGCGATTTCAGCCTCGACCGCCTCAATGATATGGCCGAAGGGCATCTGACGATCGATGCTTTGTTGGAAACAGATTCCGAAGGCGCGCTTGAGATGATCGAGAACCTCGCCGGGGGCGGGTCTCACTATCATCCCGCGGCGAACAGGCCCAATATCGGTCAGATTGCGAACATACCCTTCGGCGCCACAGTCGAGACGCCGGTACATGTCAACAGCGTGGACGTCAACCCGGTTCATGTCGGTGCACTGCCAGAGCCTATCGCTGAACTCTTACGCCGCGAGATCACCGTTGGCCAGCTTTGCGTGGATGCCGTTATCGAAGGCAACCGCGAGAAAGCTTTGCAATGTTTGGTGCTCGACCCCATGATTACAGACATTGATATCGCCAAGAAAATTCTGGATGATTACCTGAGAACCTACAAGCAGTATTTACCGCAATTCTGGGAATAAATTGATCTTTCTCTGAAAATATCTGTGATGGATTCCCAAATCTGTTTTTTTTACAACCAGGACTTACCAAACTTACACCCCAGACGACCACCTCGCATACACCGCCTGTGATAACAATCGCCCTGCGGACTGTTCCCGCGTCACCAGCTCCCCACTCTCCATTTCTCCATCGAACTCTGACATCATCTCTTGTAAAGCCTGTCCAATATGGATAGCAGAAGCTTTTACCGCGTAAACAGTTGCTACCACAAACAACGGTTCTTCGCTCAACACCTGACGACAGGCTTCCAGCAAATTTGGTAAGGATTTGTACACTTCCCACACCTCGCCTTTAGGACCGCGCCCGAATTTGGGCGGATCTAGTAGGATGCCATCGTACTTATTCCCGCGCCGCCCCTCGCGTTGGACAAATTTGAGTGCATCGTCCACGATCCAGCGGACTGGTTTCTCCGCCAGCCCGGATAAGGTCTGATTGTCACGCGCCCAGGTCACAGCTTTTTTGGAAGCATCCACGTGAGTGACTTGCGCTCCAGCGGCAGCAGCAGCCAGAGTTGCCAGTCCGGTATATCCAAATAAATTCAATACCTTAATGGGCCTCTTCACATTCTGAATCAAATCCACCGACCAATCCCAGTGTGGGGCACATTCGGGAAATACTCCCAGATGCCGTCCCGGCGTGGTCATTACCCAGAATTGCACTCCCCCTTCATCCGAGAGGGGCAGAGGGTAATTCATCTTCCATTTCTCTGCCACTTTCTTTTTAAACTGCCAGTGCCCCCCGCTTTCCTCTCGGGTTGGCTGGAAAACCGCGTGTGCCCCCGCCCACTCTTTTTCCGGCAAAGTGCGTGACCACATAGCCTGCACCTCCGGGCGGGCAAAAGTATATGGCCCGAAACGCTCCAACTTTAATCCATCGCCGCTGTCGAGCAACGCATAATCAGCCCAGTTAGAAGGCTCGAGGAGGGAAAAAGTGGGAAATTTCGGCATACAAAATGAATCAAAAGTACTAATCGGATAAGGGATATACGAATTGCCACTTGCTTTTTCCCTGAAAAACAGTATAATGTGGGAAAAAGTGGTAGGAAGTGGTACGAGCGCCGGTGGCCCCGGCGTTCGCCCGTTAATTGGAGAGGTAGAACTAATGTTCTTAGGGCAATTCCAGCACAACCTTGACGAGAAAGGTCGCCTGATGATTCCGGCGCCCTTCCGTCAAACGCTGGAAGGCGGCGCTTTTATCACGCAGGGTTTTGACCGCTGTCTGATGGTCATGACGGAAACCTACTTTCAAGAGGTCTACCAGCGCATCAATGCTATGAACCTGGCCGACCCTACCGCCCGTATGCTGCGACGCTTGATTCTGTCCAACGCCTACCAGGTCGAGTTGGACAAAGTCGGGCGTATTTTAGTTCCGCAGGGCCTGCGTCAATTCATGAACTTTGACGGCGAAGCTATTGTAGCAGGTCAGGGCGAGTATTTCGAGGTATGGAAGCCAACTGACTGGAACACGCAGATGAATGACATCCAGAACACCGAAGCCAACAACCAGCGCTTCTCAGCGCTAAACCTCTCAAGTCAGCCGTAGTGACGACTTAACTCGTTACTACACCATTATGGAGCACCAACCTGTTCTTTACCATGAAATTATACACGCGTTGCAGCCTAAAAACAAAGGGCAATACGTAGACGGAACACTGGGCGCGGGCGGCCATGCCCGCGGAATTTTGGAGGCCTGCGCACCAGACGGACGTCTGTTGGGACTGGATGTAGACCCGCAGGCGTTAGCGCTCGCCCGTGAGAACTTGGCTCCTTACGGGGAGCGCGCCCGTCTGATCCAGGCCTCCTACGATTTACTCAATAAGGTTTTGCAGGAGACCGGTTGGGAGGAAGTGGACGGCATCCTGCTCGACCTGGGGCTCTCCTCCATGCAACTGGACACTCCGGAACGGGGCTTTTCCTTCCAGCAGGATGCGCCGCTGGACATGCGCTTCGACCCGGCCTCCCCCACCACAGCGGCGGACCTGGTCAACAATCTACCTGGTGACGAACTGGCAGACGTGATTTACCGCTACGGGGAAGAACGTGCTTCTCGACGCATCGTGCAGGCCATCGTCAAGGCACGACCGCTTCAGACCACCCGTCAGCTTGCCGCCGTGATTGAATCTGTCCTGCCCCGACGCGGTCGCATACACCCCGCGACAAAGACGTTCCAGGCGCTGCGCATTGCGGTCAACCAGGAACTGGAGCGGGTAGAGAATGTGCTTCCACAGGCGGTAGCAGCCTTGAGGTCCGGCGGGAGGCTGGCGATCATCTCCTTCCACTCGCTGGAAGACCGCATCGTCAAAGAGCATTTTCGCAGGGAAAGCAAGGATCTTATAAATCCACCCTATGAACGGATTTACGAGGTCGAGAAAAAAGCAACGCTGAAAGAGATCAATCGCAAAGTCGTCATCCCCGGTGAGGCGGAAATCGAAGCCAACCCCAGGGCAAGGAGTGCAAAGCTTCGCGTCGCAGAAAAATTGTAAATTTGTAGTAGCGGTCAGCTACTACAGATGACCATCGCCCAAATCAAAAGGTCATCATGGATACTATAAACCGCTTCAATCATGCCTATTCTCAAGCTCCCTGGCGCGTTCAACGCCAGTGGGTGAGCGTTTTCCTTTTAATCGTGTTGGGATTTGGGATGATCGCCACCCTGTATTTGATGGTTACCTCGCAAGCCGCAATCGTGGGCCGCGAAATCCAGGATCTGCGTTTGGAGATCATCCAGACCGAGCACACTAACGCCGACCTGAAAACCGAACTCGCCCGTTTAACTGCCATGAACGAAGTGGAAAGACAGGCGTACGCACTCGGGTTTCGGCCCGTGAAACCAGAAGAAGTGGAATATCTGTACGTGCCAGGCTATGTAGCCCCGCAAGGAGCCATGCTGGCAGCCGCGCCCGAACTGCAGCCCAGCGAGCCCAACGTTCCGCCAGAATATACCCAATCGTTGTTGGACTGGTTGGATGAGAGTCTTCAGACACCTGGTAAAGGTTTAAGATGAGACAACAATACGCATGGCGATCCCTTTTACTGAACGGCTTTTTGGCCTTTGTTGCTGCTCTGGTGGTACTGCAAATGGTACGCATTCAGGTCAGCGCCGAAGCTGGAATATTCCAAGATCAGGCGGATGCTTTCAAAGGCGGGTACAGAACGTATTACCCGGAGCGCGGTGAAATCTACGACCGTAACGGCCACCTTCTGGCAGGCAACCAGACCGTATATGAGGTCGGTGTTGACTTGACTTCCGTGATCGACCCGCACAGTGTCGCCATGGCCATCAGCGTTAATTTGGGCAAAGATTACAACAAAATCTACAGCGATATCCTCAACCCGCCTGCCAACATCTATTATCTGGTTGTAGACAACTACGCTTCTACCGAAGCGGTCACATATCTAAAGGAACTCAAGAAAGAACTGAACGAATCGGAAAATCCAACCCCCAGTCTGGAAGGACTGGAATTCAGTCCCCGACTGGAACGCAGCTACCCAGAAGGCGCGCTGGCTTCAAATATTCTTGGTTTTGTAAACCTTGAGGGGCGCGGCTATTTCGGGGCCGAAGAGAAATACAACGATCTGCTGGCAGGCAATCCCGTCAAAGTGTGGGTGCCGAACGATCCCAACCGGGCTGTGGAAATCCCGCGCGTTCCCAATGGAACCAGCCTGATCCTGACTATCAACCGCGACCTGCAGGATAGCGTCGAGGAGATCCTTGACCAGTCGCTATATGAGTATGGCGCACAGCATGGCACGATCATCGTCATGGATCCACAAAACGGTGAAATCCTGGCCATGGCAGCCACCCCACGCATGGACTTGAATAACTTCGAAAATTATGGCGTCATCTTCAGCAACGCCAGCGAATATAACCGCGCCATCGGCATGCCGTACGAGCCAGGCTCGGTCATGAAGATCTTTACGATGGCCGCTGCGCTTGATACCGGAATGGTCAATCCCAACACCACCTATTTAGATACCGGTGCAATTCAGGTCGGCGGCGTCACCATCAAAAACTGGGATCAAGAGGCCTGGGGTGTGCAGAACATGGTCGGGTGTTTGCAACACTCGCTCAACGTCTGTATGGCCTGGCTGGCCACCCAACTCGGCCCGCAAAACCTGTACGGATATCTGAACCGTTTTGGCTTCGGTCATCTGACAGGCGTGGATATGTCCGGGGAAGCGGCGGGCAGGGTCAAGGTCCCGGGAGATGCGGACTGGTATCCGGTCGACCTGGGCACGAACTCGTTTGGCCAGGGGCTCACCGCCACTCCGCTACAGGTTATGACGGGTGCTTCAGCAGTAGCCAATCAGGGGCATATGGTCACGCCCCACACCTTGTACGCCATGCTGCGCGACGGTCACCAGTTCAATGTCCCGCCACAATATGCCGGAGCACCGATCCGAGTCGAGACCGCGGCTACCCTGAACGAAATGCTGGCCGTCTCTCTTGAGAACGAAGCATCAGAAGCGCTGGTGCCTGGCTACCGCGTGGCCGGAAAGACCGGTACTGCTCAGATTCCAACGCCCTTTGGCTTTTACGATTTCAGCCAGACCAACGCATCCTTCATTGGCTGGGGGCCGGTGGACGACCCGCAGTTCATGATCTATGTCTGGCTCGAACGCCCCACCACATCCATCTGGGGCTCGCATACGGCCGCGCCTGTCTTTTCGGAAGTGGCCCAGAAAACTGTTATCTTGCTCGATATTCCGCCCGATGCGGTGCGATTGCAAATGCCCGCCCGTTAGAGATTTTTATGCTGACACTCGCCGACGCGCTCGAAGCCCTGACGAACCTCCGTCCGGAGGAAAACACCCCGGTCATTACCGAGGCTGCGATTGACTCTCGCCAGGTCATCCCCGGCTCGCTGTTCGTCGCCATCCCGGGTGAGCGTGTGGACGGTCATGATTTCTTGACCGAAGCTTTCAGTCGCGGCGCCTCGTTTGCGCTGATCCAACGGGAAGTGAACGCATCCTTCCGCACTCTGGACCTGCGTGCCGGTCTAAGGGCCGATTCCATTCCCGATCTGGCTTCCCCTTTCTGCCTGCGGGTCGAGAATACAGTTACGGCACTGCAGCAGATCGCGCGCTTCTGGCGTCGCACCCTGGACCTGCGCGTGATCGGCATCACGGGCAGCGTGGGCAAATCCACCACCAAAGAGATGGTGGCTGAAGTGCTCAGCCAACGCTATCACACCCTCAAAAGCCCCGGCAACCTGAACAACGAGATCGGTCTGCCGCTTTCTATCCTTAAGTTGAGTTCAGGTTACCAGCGCGCAGTGTTAGAGATGGGCTTCTATATCCCAGGAGAGATCGCCTTACTTTGCGACATCGCCCAGCCACACGTTGGCGTGGTGACAAATATCGGCACTGTGCATGCAGAACGGGCTGGCTCACAGGAAAACATCTACCTTGGAAAATCGGAACTGGTTCAGGCACTTCCTGAAGACGGAATTGCCATCCTGAACTTCGACGATCCCTGGGTGCGCAAGATGGAAGAGAAAACCCGCGCGCAAGTCTTCTTCTACGGGCTTTCATCCGAATCAGATTTGTGGGCCGACAACGTCGAAGGCCAAGGGCTGGAAGGCATCCGTTTCCGTTTGCACTACAAGCGCGAGACCCTGCACGTGCGCGTCCCGTTAATCGGACGGCATTCCGTCCACACAGCGCTGCGCGCCGCCGCCGTCGGCCTGGTGGAAGGCCTGACCTGGCAGGAAATCTTCGACGGTCTCAACCAGGGGCATACCCAGTTGCGATTAGTGGCCGTGCGCAGTAAGACCGGCGCCTTGATCCTCGACGACACCTACAACGCCTCGCCCGAGTCCATGCTGGCAGCTTTGAACCTGCTGGATGAGTTGGATGGCCGCAAGATCGCCGTGCTGGGTGATATGCTCGAACTGGGTCAATATGAGCGCCAAGGACATGAAATGGTTGGGCTGCGTGCCGCGCAGGTTGCAGGCACCTTGCTCACCCTGGGCGAGCGCGGACATATGATCGCCGAAGCAGCCCGCAGGGCAGGCTTGAAAAAAACATCCATTCTTGAATTCGATGAACTGGAGCAAATCATAGACTGGCTGAACGGGAATCTATCCAAGGATGATTCTGTATTGATCAAAGGCTCGCACGGGCTGCACATGGACCGCATCGTCAACGTCCTAGAGGTGAGACCGTGAAAGACACCACCCTCGCGCTCAGCCTGGCCGGGCTGGCATTTATGATGACCGTCATCTGGGGTGGGCCGTTGCTGCGCATCCTGCGCTATTTCAAGATCGGCAAGCTCATCCGCGTGGACGAGCCCGGCCATCACAACGTCAAGATGGGTACCCCTACAATGGGCGGCGTTATGTTCATCCTGCCGGTTTTGCTGTTGACAGTCCTGCTCAACGCGGTTGCCCTAATGGGGTTGGATGTGGTCGGGCGTTCCGTGCTGGTGCCGTTGATCGTCATGGTCGGATACGGCCTGCTCGGCGGGATCGATGACTGGCAGGGACTGCGCGGGAAACGCCGCGGGGAGGGCATGACCGCCCGTGTGAAATTTGCCGCACAGGTCATACTGGGGGTTGGCACAGCCTGGGTGCTCAAATATATGCTGGATGTCCCAGAGATCTTTATTCCAGGCGTCAATTATCTCGGCGGTATCGACTTGAACGACTACATCTATATTGGAATTGCTGCATTCATCATCGTCAGTGAGTCAAATGCGATCAACTTCACTGACGGGTTAGACGGCCTGGCCGGATTGATCGCTGCCACAGCATTCGCTGCGTACGGTGGTATCGCCCTGATCCAGGGTCAAATTTATCTGGCGCGTTTCTGTTTCACCCTGGTCGGCGCACTGTTTGGTTTCCTGTGGTTCAATGTGCACCCAGCCGAACTGTTCATGGGCGACACGGGGTCGCTCTCCCTGGGTGCCACACTGGCCGTGGTGGCATTGATGACCGGTCAGTGGCCGCTGTTGCTTCTGATTGGCATCATCCCCTTCAGCGAGGCTCTGAGCGTCATCCTTCAAGTCGGCTTTTTCAAGCTGACCAAAGGCAAACGCCTCTTCAAGATGGCGCCTATCCACTTGCACTTCGAACTGCTCGGCTGGAGCGAAACACAGGTCGTGCAACGCTTCTG
>JBAVJG010000130.1:0-3510 GCA_049687655.1 Anaerolineales bacterium
TTTATGCTCGTTTGTAAAATATTCCTTCCACCCTCCCGTTGTTCCCGAACGATAGGTTTGGCTTTTCTTCGGTTGGAAGGCTTCAACGAGAATCTCCAATGCCTCCTCGCGCGATGCCGGGATTTTGTAGCCGGTCTTCTCTACTTCATCAAGCATGGCATTCAGCGTGGCATCGCGATCATTGATTAAATCTTCATAGCGGATGCACATTACATGGGACTGCTCCAACCACTCGAAGACGCCCTCGTAGCGCTGCTTCACACTGACCATCTTGAGCCCATCCCGGTCGATGCCCGTGATAGCAACCTTCAAGCGATCCCCAAAATCCGGCAGGGATTTGTAAAACTCGTGCATGCCATGTCCTTCATACATGTCCGTCGCAAAGAAGACCTGAGACACCAGCAAATCGCGCGGGTCACGGTAGATGAAGTAATTCACGCGTGCCGGCTGGCACAGAACCGCCACATTCTCTGGGCTGGCTTCCACATAGCCCCAACCAATCACACTACGTGGAATACGTCGCAAATCAGAAGCGATCTCGTCCACACTCCGTCGGCCACCACTCTTCTTGATCGTACGGATTGGATCCGCCGCCACGTATGCAAACGGCATGATCTGTGTGAAGCCATTCAGGATCTGCCACAGCAAATGTGACCCGCTTTTGGGTTTGGAATTTCCGAAGATAGGCGGTGCTTCGTTGAAGCTCAATCGCTTCCAGCGCCAAACCGCCTGGGCATATTTGCCAGGCTTGCGGAACGTACGGCGGAGTTGCTGTTTTAAACTCATATTGTCACGTAGGCGCGGGGTAACCCCGCCCCTATCAATCAATCATTTCCTCCAACACGGCGCAATTTCTTCATCACGCTTCGCTCGGAGTTATACACCTTCTTGACGCCATCTCCCAGAGCCAACTCGGTCACGCGGATATATTTCACCAGCTTCCGGAAACCGCCCGGTTCCACCGACGCGGCCTGGTCAGAACCCCACATGGCGCGGTCCAGGGTCAAGTGGCGTTCCAACATGCAGGCACCCAGTGCCACTGCGACTGCCGAAGGCACCAACCCCACCTCGTGCCCCGAATAGCCGATTGGCAGATTCGGGAATTCGCGGCGCAGGGTTTCCACCATGCGCAGGTTCAGTTCATCCGGTTCGCAGGGGTAAGCGCTGGTGCTGTGCATCAGTCCCAGGTTCTCCGAGCCAGCAACTTCTACTGCCTTGCGGATCTGTTCCATGGTAGACATGCCCGAGGACAATATCAGGGGCTTGCCAGTGGAGCGGGTTTTGCGGATCAGGTCCAGGTCCGTGAGAGACGCGGAGGGCAGTTTATAAACCGGGGTGCTAAACTGTTCCATAAAATCCACCGAAGGTTCGTCCCAGACCGATACCATCCAGTCAATACCCTTTTGCTTGCAGTAGCGGTCAATCTCGCGATATTCATCCACATCGAACTCGACCTTATAACGGTAATCCAGATAGGTGATATAGCCCCAGGGCGTCTCACGCATCTGCTTTTGCTGTTCGGGCGGGGTACACACTTTGGGCGTGCGCTTCTGGAACTTGACGGCATCCACGCCCGCGAGCACTGCCGCGTCGATCATCTGCTTGGCGATTTCCACATCGCCATTATGGTTGATACCGATTTCGGCAACCACAAAAGTCGGGTGGCCTTCACCGACCGTCTTGTCACCAATTTTCATTTCACGAGCCATCGTTTCTCCTTGCCAAGACCCTTAAGGTCTGAGATTCTTCAAAATCAACTCACACACTTCCCTTACTGCACCGCCGCCGCCAGGCTTGCTTAGGACAAAATCAGCAGCGCGGATGACCTCGGGATACGCATCTGCGACAGCCACTGACCAGCCCACGATTTCGAAGACGGGCAGATCGTTGGCATCGTTACCGACGTGGACAACCTGCGATGAGTCGATGCCCCGTTCCTCCATCAGGCGCTTCAAAGCCTCCCCTTTGGCCTGCAAGCCAAGTCCCTGGATTGCTTCAACCCCCATCTTTTTTGCCCGCGCCGCCACGACGGGATTGGTCTCCGAAGACAGGATAATGGTCTCCACGCCCGCTTCGCGCAAGGGCTCGATCAGCACACTATCGCTGCGACTGGACGTGACCATCTCGCGCCCGTCCTGATCCGTCCAGACCAGGTTATTGCTGATGACGCCATCGAAGTCCAGCACCAGCAGCTTGATGGTCTCGGGCATCGGCCTGCGCGGACGTCCGGGAGAAACGTAGTTCAGCCCGCCCGTCATCACCAGATGCTCGTAACGTGCCCAATCACCCAAATTGTCAATGTCCACAGCGTATCGAGAATCGATAACTATCGGATAGATGACATCGCCTGTCAGGGATTTCTTTTCAAGAATGCTGTTGGTGCGAATGGCATCGATGTGACCAGTCTGCCAGTAAACGGGCGGCAGACTCTGGCGCGGCGCGTTATAAGGTTCGGCAATATCTTCCACGTCCAGCAGGTTCACCATCGGAGCGTTCTCGCCATTAGGCAAGCGCCACATCTTATGTGGGTTCTGTCCCGCGAAAACTACACCGCGCACGCAATCGGCTTCGTCGTGATCGAGCAAAATGCGGATAGCATCATCCACCAACCCGCGAGGGCGGATAGGGGAAGTCGGGCGCAGTTGCACAACTACATCCGGTTCGTAGCCTTCGTTCTCTTTCAACCAGGCCAACGCATGCTCGAAGACGGGCAGGTCTGTAGTGTTGTCCTGCGCAAATTCTGCAGGACGCAGGAAAGGCGTCTCAGCTCCAAACTCCCGCGCCACCGCCGCGATCTCCTCGTCATCCGTACTGACGATGACTCGCGTGACCAGATCTGCTTGCGAACCAGCCGCAATACTCCAGGCCAGCAGCGGGTAGCCTGCAAAATCGCGGATATTCTTGCGCGGGATGCCTTTCGAGCCGCCGCGCGCGGGGATGAGGGCGAGAACTTCAGTCATAGGTGAAAGTAACCAAGTACACCGGTAAACACGGAAGCTGGAGGGCCTGTGTTCTTGTAATCTTGTTTACGTGTCAACGCGTGTACACCTTTACCATGCCGTCCAGCCGCCATCGACAACCACATTATTGCCGGTCATATACGATGAGGCCTCCGAGGCCAGGAACAACAGCGCACCGTTCATTTCATCTTTGTCGGCCATACGTCCCATGATGGTTTTGGCGGAATAATTCTCCACAAAATATTCTTCATGATTATTGTAAACGCCACCGGGTGTGAGCGCGTTGACACGGATTTTCGTCCCGGCGTAATAAGCAGCCAGGTATTTAGTGAAACCCATCACACCGGCTTTGGTGGTGGTGTAATAGATTGGTTTGTAGGCTACACGTTTGCCATCTTTGATGTAAATACGCTGGTCTGGGCCATTCAACCCGTAGGTAGAGCAGATGTTGATGATGCTGCCTTTTTCGCCCTGCTCCAACATCGGCTGGACGCAGGCCTGTGTGACCAGGAACATGCCCGTCAGGTTGACGTTGAGGGCCGCGTTCCAC
>JBAVJG010000131.1:0-2772 GCA_049687655.1 Anaerolineales bacterium
GCAGACCATTGATGCAATCGCTCGCGGCGCAGTATCAACGCCAGCAAACCGACCAACGCAGCCGCGGCGAAGGCTACTTCAGCGGCCAGCACCCAGGCACCGTGTAGGTACACGATCTTAACATTGGACCCTAGCGAACCCTCTTCCGGTCCGAATAAGGCCAGTACGGCAATCACCAGTACGGTTACAAAAAACAGGAATAGGGGAGAAAGACGTTTAAACATGGAGCGTATTGTACTGCCTTCATTGCGCTTCGTAAACTCACAATTCAAATTTCCCCAGAAAACCTGCTTTTGCATTTATCTCGCATCGGGCTACTCCTATTCAACTGCGTAACTCCTATACAACTAAAGCAGATGCACGCACTCGTTTTCCCAGAAAGACCAACAGGAAGAAAGCTGTCGCCGTTAACACGATGGCCGCACCGGATGCGATGCTCAGATAATACGAGAGATATAGCCCGATCACCCCTGAAAGGGATGCGAAGGTCGCAGCCAATCCCATCATGACCGGCAGGCGGTGCGTCAACAGGGAGGCAGTAGCAGCAGGCGTGACCAGCATGGCGACCATCAATGCCACACCGACAGTTTGCAGCGAGACGGCGATTGTCACGGCGATGAGTGCCAGCAGCAGGTTGTTGAGCAAGCCGACCGGCAAGCGCAAAGTCACAGCCAGGATGGGGTCGAAGGACAGGGTCAGGAATTCCTTGTAGAAGGCAGCAATGGTCAGGAGCACGAGTCCGCCGAAAATCAGGATCAGCCACAGGCTTTGATTCGAAACGCCCAGCACGTCCCCAAACAGAAAGTGGCTCAAGTCGACCGCATAGCTGCGGACAGTGGAGATCAAGACGATCCCCAGGGCAAACATTCCGGCAAAAATGATGCCGATGGCCGTATCCTCCTTAACCTGAGCCTGCTTGCTGATGGCCCCGATCCCCAACGCAGCGATGACGGCTGTCCCCAGCGCCCACCAGAAAAGCGTATCGCGCGCGCCGCCGCTGACGAGATACCCAAGCGCCACACCCGGCAGGATGGTGTGCGCCAGTGCATCGCCGAAGAAGGCCATGCCGCGCAAGACCACATAGGTGCCCACCACCGCACAGACGATGCCGACCAGCACGGCAGCGGCTAATCCGCGTAACATGAAGGGGTATTGCAAAGGCTCAAAAAGAAAAGACATTGGATTTCCAATTTCTAGCAACCGGACAGTTTGCCTTCATCGGTAGGAACAAAGTGAAATATTGAAAGAAGAAGCATTATTCAAACTCCTTTGAATGGATCGGAAACCGATCTGGAAGATGCTCAAATCTCTACGATCATTACGATCGACAAGATGGCGTAAGCCTCGATGAACTATCTTCGTGCCGGTTGAAATTAACCAGACATACAACCAAACAACCACTAGCGTAAGGCGTGATAAACGCAAAAAGTTTTGTAATCTTGTACTTTCCAAATCGAAACCGTGTTTCTTCAGATCGCCAAACATTTCTTCGATCCACATTCTGCGACGGTAATAGCGTAAGGCCATTTCCCGGTCGGGCAGATTGGTGGTCAGGCACCAGGGCTGATCTTCACCGGATTTCCAATGAACCAAAAGGCTGGTTGGAAATATCTTCTTTTGGGTCAGATACCCATATCCCAGCCAGCGACTTTGACCGGCTTTATTCACAAAGCTACCAAAGGGTTTCCATGCCTTTTCTGGCTCCAACCAGATCTTCGTATCTGATTTTTGGCGCAAAACATAGAACCAACGCCGCTGATTCAACCATTTCAGGACATCTATGGAGCCAAATTCGCTGTCTCCGACCAGAAAAACAGCTGCGCCAATAGGTAGAAGTGTTCTGACATAGTTCAACAATGCCATTTGCTTGAGCGCACTGCTGTGACCTCGTTTATGTTTGAGCCAGGTCCATGCGATTGGGATCGCTCGGCTTCGATAGGACAGTGCGACCATGAGTAACTGATGACCAAAACCAACTTTTGTTCCATCCACGATCAATCGGATTTCGCCCAAGGTCTGCCATTGAGCTTGCAGCCACTGCCGGGCTATGGGCTCATACCATTCTCGAACACGGATGGCTGGATTATTCAAAAATCGGCTCAGTCGCTTGGTGATGCTCAAGAGTTTTGCCGATCCAGGAATTTGGTTGGCAATCCTGCTCAGATGGACGCAGCGGCTCTTGTAGATACCGATCATCAACCACACAAAGTTGCGAAGTTGAGTGATCCGAGTATTGGGTCGCTGTTCACAAATTTGGCGTATCAATGTATGATAAAGTTGGTTGATCGGCATTGGGTTACTCCGTTTCTAAAATGGTTCCGGAAAACCTATTTTATTGGAGAATCCATGTCGATCAACTATTCATTTGTTAAAGTGTCCGGTTGCTAGTTCCAATTTTTGATTTAGGATTTACGATTGCGCGAACGTAGTGTTTTGATTGATGCAACAGTCATAGCTAGAATTTCGTTGGTCTCTTTAGCAATAGGGGAAACTTTTTCCATTGGCAAGAAACCAGCTTCAACCATCATTTCCAGCCAATAAGCAGTTTCATCGCTTTCTTCTTCAACGATCTTGAGTTTGTTGATCATATCTGCCGTTGATTTCGCACGGCAAGCAGCCCTGTAGTTTGCACCGATAGATGTGCCAGACCGTACAATTTGCCTTGCAAGCGCGTCAGTTGCAATTGACCGTGGCATTTCATATACCAACTTGAGGATCGCGATTGCCAATTTCTTCGTACGCTCTTTGAAATCTTCTCGTTCACACAACCTC
>JBAVJG010000132.1:0-20484 GCA_049687655.1 Anaerolineales bacterium
CCACGTTGCCTGCGCTGGTTTTCTTCCGTTCGCCGCGCGGGAACCAATCCTGGATCACCGCTGCAGGTACGATCTTGGATTGCGCCGCGCTGACTCTGTCCGCCGTGGACGTAACTTATACGCCCAATGCAGCCCTGTGCATCCGCGCGGGATTTCTGTCCCTACGGCGCATCTCGGATTCTTTCGACATATCGTATCCGCCTGACCCGCACTTCCCGGATACACCCATCAATATCAGTCGCGCAGAATTCGAAACTGTGTTAGATGTGTTGCAGGAAGAAGACCTGCCCTTGAAAGCAGACAGGGAGCAGGCCTGGCAGGATTTTGCCGGCTGGCGTGTCAACTATGACCATACCCTGCTGGGCCTATGTAGCCTGGTTATGGCGCCTCCGGCCTTTTGGTCCAGCGACCGTTCGCCAACGATGGTGCTGCCGCCCTTTTTCTTGCCAGGGAAGAAATAATCAATTCTAGGTGTCATTGCGAGCGAGTGTAGCGAGCGTGGCAATCTCAGGGCTCAAACATGTTCTTGCTTAATCGTTCATGGGACTGCCACGTTGGCCCTTCGACTTCGCTGCGCTTCGCTCACCTGTGCCTGCGGTACTGGTGCAGACAGGCACTCCTCGCAGTGACAATAAAAACTTAGGAGTATGCAATGACAGTTCTATCCATCACAACCGACTTCGGCAACACCAACGGTTTTGTAGGTGTTATGAAGGGTGTCATCTATGGCATTGCCCCTGACGTAAAAATCGTCGATATCAGCCAACTGATCTCAGCCCAGAATGTGCTGGAGGGCGCGTATGCCATGTGGCGGGCGGTGCCGTACTTCCCGCCCGGATCCGTGCATGTTGGCGTGGTCGATCCTGGGGTGGGCACGGAACGCAGGCCGATCGGTGCACATCTAGGCGACCAGTACTTCATCGCGCCCGATAACGGCCTGCTGACACCTTTGATTCAAGATGCTGAACAAAATGGCGAGTTCGTAGAATTTATCCATCTGGATAATCCCAAATACTGGCTGCCGAAAGTCAGCAATACTTTTCACGGACGCGATATCTTCGCCCCGACCGGCGCGCACCTGGCAGCAGGAGTGCCTCTGAACGAGATGGGCACATCCATCACAGACCCGATCCGTTTGGATTTGCCCCGCCCGGAGAAGACAGAGGTTGGCTGGCGTGCACATGTCACCATCATCGATGTGTTTGGAAATCTGACCACCGATTTGCCTGCTGAGGCGCTCGAAGGCCGTCGTGACGTGTTGTTCAGGATTCACGGTCGTGAGATTGACGGTCTCATCGATTCCTACGGCCATCGGGAGATCGGCGATCTGGTCGCAGTGGTGGATAGTGAAGAGTATATCGAAATCTCTATTGTCAATGGAGATGCGGCACGCGCGCTGAATGCAAAAACGGGTGATGTTGTTGAAGTTTTTTATCGAGATTAAGCTATAATAGCTTTATGTTTGAGCCGATTATTTTTCGTGCCCCAGACCCTGAAAGACTTAAGTCTTTCAGGGTCTTCGTTATGGTGATGTGATGACCGAAGCCCCGCTCATTGTTGAAAAATTGAATTTCCGTTATCGTGATCGCGAAGAACTGGCGATCCAAGACATTAATTTCCAGGTCAACCCCGGGGAAATATTGTTGATCGCCGGTTCAAGTGGATGTGGAAAAACAACTTTAATAAGATGCATTAATGGCTTGATCCCGCGTAGTTACAAAGGTGATTTGGGAGGAAACATTCAAATTTATGGTGAAGATATTAAGGGATGGAAACTTTCCCAAATATCACAAAAGGTGGGAACCGTGTTGCAAGACCCCGAACGACAAATCCTGGGGACGAAGGTATTCAGTGAAATAGCTTTTGGTCTGGAAAACCTGGGCCTGTCACGTGATGAAATCCTGGAGCGGGTTGCGCTGGCTATGCAACGGTTGGATTTGGTTTATTTACGGGATCGTGAAACGTTTAATTTATCCGGTGGAGAAAAACAAAAAGTCGCTCTGGCGGGTGTACTTGCTATGCGTCCTTCGATTTTGTTACTCGACGAACCGCTTGCCAGCCTTGATCCTGCCAGTGCTCAGGATACGCTCGATGCTGTACGACAACTCGCGAACGAGGGGATGACTGTTTTGATGGTGGAGCATCGTGTAGAAGATGTCTTGCGTATTAAGCCGGATCGAGTGATGTTTATGAGCGAAGGAAAAATCCGTTACTTAGGTTCCCTTGCGGGGTTATCAAAAGTAGTGAACTATCGCGAGGTTAAATTGCCTGCAGAGGATATCGTCGAACGCGCGAAGCTGGATCAGGCTCCAGCCAAAATCCAGATTCTTCCCAGTGTGGCAGGCCAGGGTCAGGAGAATGATGTATCTGTCCAAAGCGCTGACGATGTGCTTGTCAAGTTTGAAGAGGTTGCCTTTGGATATGAAGCCGATCATGAGATCCTGCACGGTATCAATCTTGAGATCAGACGCGGTGATGTCATTGCTGTGTTAGGTCCGAATGGCGCAGGCAAAACGACTTTTGTCAAGCATGCGATTGGTTTGCTTAAACCCAAAGAGGGCCGCGTGCTGGTAAACAAACGCAGCACGCATGAAGCGAGCGTTGCGGAGATTGCCAGCACGCTGGGATATGTCTTCCAAAGTCCCAGTCATATGTTGTTCGCACCGACTGTGCGCGAGGAACTTTCTTTTGGCCCCAAAAATCTCAAACACGCAAAAGATCAGATTGACAAGGAGGTGAAAGAGGCGCTACAGATTGTAAACCTTGCTGAATATGAGCAAGACCCCCCGCTGGCACTTTCGTTCGGCCAGCAGAAGCGCGTCAGCATTGCGGCAATTCTGTCCATGCGATCACGCATTCTGGTGATGGATGAGCCTACCGCCGGGCAAGATTATCAAAATTATATGAGCTTCATGGACTCAATACTGCAACTGCCCAGTTTTGAAGCGATTATATTCATCACCCACGATGTGGATCTGGCTGTGATCTATGCCAATCGAGTTTTGATGATTGCGGATGGGCGTCTCGTTGCGGACGGGAAACCGCAGGATGTGCTTCAAGATTTCGACCGACTCAAGGCCAACCGCCTCATCCCGACCTCGTTGCTGGAACTCAACCTTAAGCGACTCAGCACGACTGGCCGGTTTATGAGAGCCGAAGCGTTGGCGCACCTTTAAATCAAAGGAGAGAAGAAGATGGACAAGAAACTTACCAACATCGTGATTTTCATTGTCGTGGTTCTCGTGCTTTTTGCTTTTGTGATGTTTGTTTTGGGGACAAATGAAGAATCAAACTTTGCAGTTGAGCAAGCAACTGTAGGGCTTCGTTTTGTGTTCGTAGTGATCGGCCTATTGATTGCTTTTGTGATTTACTTTTTTACCAGAGAGAATGCTGCCTGGGAAGTTGGTACTCGTCAGGTAGTTTGGATGGCGATTGGTGCAGCCCTGTATGCCGTTTTCTCATGGCTGTTCAACGGTACAGTTTTTTTTGTACCTTCGCTTAGCCAAGTCTCTTTGCGTCCAGCAATTGCCATTCCGATGTTCTTTGGATACGCCTTTGGCCCGGTGGTCGGTTTCTTCAGCGGCGCAGTTGGTAACATGTTCGGCGACGCGCTGACCGGCTTTGGCCTATCTCCACAGTGGAGCATCGGCAACGGGCTGGTCGGCTTTGTGGCTGGTCTGTGGATGCTCTTTAAAGACCGCAAACAAAGCCTGAACACGGTTTTGTGGGTGAGTGGTATCTTGTCTGTGTTAGCGGCGCTCCTATTCTTTACCAATCGTGGTGAGGCCAACATGATGTTCTTCGATGTTGACAATGGCATCTTCGGCGACGCGCAGATCTCGCTCTTCGCGGGTATTTCATTGCTGATTGGTCTGGTACTGGTACTGGTCGTCCGCTTTGCATTTGCGTCCAATGAAGATGTGGCGGCGGCGGTCACCTGGGGGATGCTTGGCAACATCCTGGGGATCGGTTTCGCAGCTATCTCCGATATTTGGATCAATGGTTTCAGCCTGCCTGCTGCTGTGGTAGGTGAGTTCCTACCCGCAGCCGGCCCGAACCTGATTTTTGCGGCCATTCTGGTTCCCTTGTTGGTCGGCGCTTACGCGTCGGTCCAAAGGCAATCGGGTCGATAATCGAGGGTAAAAGACCCTAAAGGTTTTGCGTAGCATCCCGCAACGTAGTGGAGAGGCCAAAACCTTTAGGGTTTACCGGTTGAATTATGCTTGTCGCCTGGCGTTATCGAAAACGCGAGAATTCGTTTATCCAGAGATTTGACCCGCGTGCGTGGCTCATTTTTTACGCGTGTTTCCTCTTCGCAACCCTGTCCTTCTGGGATGTGCGTTTCCTGTTACCCTTTCTCATCATCGCGCTCTTTACGCTGCTTACGTCTGGGGTCACGTGGAAAGAGATCCGCCGCGCCTTTTTGTTTATCGTTGGTTTCGTATTCTTTTTTGCGATTTTGACTTTTCTTACTGGGCGCGGGGGGAGTGAAGTGTACAATGAGGAACATCTGATTCGGGAGTTACGAGCGCCATTTTCTATTCTCGGGTGGACGCCAACTTTGCAGATTACAATAGAGCGTATTTTTTTTGCGATCAGTCAATTGGTACGTGTTTCAAGCATTGCGATCATGACCATACTTATCCCGTATTCCCTTGATCCAGTGCTCTACGGGATTACGTTCAAGGGCCTGGGATTGCCGGACAAGTTTGCCTATGCTATGGATTTGACCATGCGCTTCATTCCCACCTTCAGTCGGGACTTCCAACTGACGGTAGATGCCCAGCGGGCGCGTGGTTATGAACTTGAGAAACTCAGCGGCGGGTTGATCGAACAAGTCCGCAAGATGGGGCCAATCTTTGTACCAGTCACTATCCATGCGCTTATTGGAAGTGAAGATATCATTGACGCAATGGATTTACGTGCCTTTGGGATCGGTCCGCGTACGTGGCTGCAAACTTTGGACCGCGATTTCAAAGACCGGGTATTGATCTGGTTTGGTGTTGCTATCTTAGTGAGCTCGATTTTGCTAGGATTGTTTGGCTATGGTAATTTCTGGGTACCAGAATTTATGTTTACGATGTTTGGATAACTGAATGAGAAATACAACAAAGAGAGCCGCATATCCAGGCGGCTCTCTTTGTTGTACAAAACGTAGTAACGACTTCAGTCGTTGTGATTGCGACTAAAGTCGTTACTACTACTGTTTATATTTCTTAATCAGCCAGCGTACTCAAATCACCTTCAGGCAAACCCTGAGCGCGCGCTTTCAATACACGCCGCATGATCTTGCCGGAGCGCGTCTTCGGGAGGGAGTCCACAAAAACGATCTCTTCCGGTTTTGCGATGGGACTTAAGTGGGTTGAGACATGCTGGCGCAGTTCTTCTGCCAGCTCTGGCGAGCCGCTGATGCCTGTTTTCAAAATGACATAGCTGTGGATAGCCTGCCCTTTGACTTCATGTGATAGGCCAATTGCGGCGGCTTCTGCTACAGCCTCATGACTGACAAGCGCCGATTCAATCTCAGCCGTACCCAGGCGGTGACCCGAGACCTTGATGACGTCATCTACGCGGCCGATGATCCAGAAATAGCCGTCCGAATCGCGCTTGGCTGAATCGCCGGTCATGTACTTGCCGGGATACTTGCTCCAATATTGATTGACGTAACGCTCATCATCACCGTAAACGGTGCGTAACATCGCCGGCCAGGGATTCTTGAGCACCAGATAGCCTTCTTCGCCATCTGAAACGAGATTGCCAGCCTCATCCAGGATTTCGGCTTCTTGTCCGAAAACCGGGCGTGTCGCGGAGCCTGGCTTGAGAGGGACCACAGGCGTGGGTGTGATCATGAACATGCCCGTTTCTGTCTGCCACCAGGTATCCATTATCGGACATTCCTCCCTGCCAATGACTTCGTAATACCATTTCCATGCTTCCGGATTGATCGGTTCTCCAACAGTGCCGAGCAGCCGCAAGGTAGAAAGATCATGCTTGTTCGGCCAGGCTCGTCCAAAACGCATCAGTCCGCGGATAGCGGTCGGCGCGGTATAGAAGACTGTAATCCCATAACGTTCGACCAGTTGCCACCATCGATTGGGATAGGGATAAACTGGTCCGCCCTCGAACATGAAAGAGGTCGCGCCTAAGATCAACGGTCCATAAACAATGTAGGAGTGTCCGGTTACCCATCCGGGATCGGCGGCACACCACCAGCGGTCATCGTCTTTCAAATCGAATACGTATTTGAGTGTGGTATATGTTCCTACCATATAGCCGCCATGTGTGTGCAGAATAGCCTTGGGCTTGCCAGTCGATCCGGACGTATACAGGATGTACAACGGGTCTTCGGCATCCAATTGCTCGGTCTCGCATTTCCCGTTTGCGATTGGCAAGGAAAGCAGCTCATGGTACCAGTGGTCGCGGCTGGCTTCCATCGGAACTTCATGGCCAGTGCGTTTGACGACAATCACATTCTCTACCGATGGGCAAGACTTGATAGAATCATCCACTGTGCGCTTCAATTCGAATATATTGCCATTGATCCAACTGCCATCCGCCGTGATAACCAGCTTGGACTCACTGTCGTCAATTCGTTCTTTGAGCGCGTCCACTGAGAACCCGGCGAACACCACCGAATGGATGGCGCCAATCTTGGCGCAGGCTAACATGGCAAAATAAATTTCCGGGATACGGGGTAGATAAATCGTGACACGGTCTCCTTTGGATATCCCCATAGCTTTGATGATGTTTGCGAAGCGATTGACTTCGCGGTTGAGTGAATAATACGAAAAGGTGCGTTCTTCTTTGCCATCTTCACTGACCCAGATGAGCGCCAGCTTGTTTTTGCGCCAGGTCTTTACGTGACGGTCGAGGCAGTTATGGACGATATTGGTCTTCGCGCCGGTGAACCATTTGAAGAAGGGTTTGTTCGAGTCGTCCAGTACTTTTTCCCATTTCTCGAACCACTCCAACTCCTCAGCGCGCTCAGCCCAGAAACCTTCAAGGTCCCTCTGGGCAAACTGTGCCATCTCGTCCCAATCCGGGACATTAGCTTGAGCAACGACTTCATCTGATGGGTAGTAAACTTCCCCCTCCATTTTAGGTTTATCATTTGACATAGGTTTCCTCCATAAACGATAGGTTTTATCTAATATACTGCAATTTGGCTTTGCAGGCAATAACCATCAAAGGTTATAACACGTAGCCAGGTAAGAGTTGCCCAACTTTGTGTTTTCAGCTTTGCCGAACTCTTGTTTCCCGGGCATGGTTACTTAATTACATCTAAAAGTTTGTGCCAGGCTCCTACGAATGGCAAAAACCAGGGATTCCCATTATACAATCCGAGCGGCGCGCCGGGGAAGGGGAAGGCTGCAAAGGGATGTTCCTTGATGGTTCCATCTAACATAGCCTCGGCCACCGTCTTGCCCAGATACGTCCCCATTGCGACGCCGTGCCCGGCATAGCCTAAGGCGAAGTACATTCCCTCCATCTCCCCGGCGTGCGTCATCAGGTCAAATGCGAATCCCAGTGTCCCACCCCAGGCGTACTCGACTTCCACATCTCGTAATAGTGGATAGACTTCGAACATTTCTCGGCGTAAAATATCGGCACTCTGGCGCACGGTGCGTTCATTTTCAGTGAAGAAAGCCGCTCGCCCGCCGAAGACCATGCGATTGTCATCTGATAATCGGAAATAATTCAGAAAGTGTTTGAAATCAAAGATCATCCGGTTGTGCGGACTGAGTTCGCGTGCCAGTCTATCGGACAACGGCTCGCTGGCGATGATGAAAGACCCGATTGGCATGATCTTACGACGCAGTGCCGGTGTAGCAGAATCAGTGTAACCGTTGGTCGCCACAAAGACGTTCTCCGCAGTCAGTGATCCACGCTCTGTCTCGACGAAAAAACGATTCTCTCGACGCTCAAGCCGGTGGACGCGCGCCCGCGCATGTAACGAGGCCCCATCCCTTTCCGCCGCCCCTGCCAGCCCGGACACATACTGCGCCGGATTGAGCCCGGCACTGACTTCGTCCACCAGCCCGCCGTAATATAGATCAGAACCTATTTCATTGTATTGCTCTCTTTTTGGAACCAGTCGCACGGCATGCTTGAATTCCTGGGCCATGAACTCGACTTCTTCAGCCAGCAGGCCGTAATGTTCGGGTTTGTTCGCCATCAGCAAATGACCTGTGCGAGCGAAACCGCAAGCGATTCCCTCTTTCTTACAGATGTTTTCCACTGTATCGATTGAATCCAGAGAACACTGAAACAAACGCCGTGCAACCTCTCGCCCGTAGCGTTTGATGGCGGTCTGCATGGGAATTTTTAAGCCGGTCAGCACCATACCGCCGTTACGCGAGCTGGCGCCCCAACCGATAGCTTCGGCTTCAAGCACTGCCACACGTACGCCACGTTTTGCCAGTGTCAGTGCAGCGGACAAGCCTGTGTATCCGCCGCCGATAATAGCCACGTCAACTTTTTCGGGTAATGGAATATCTTCCTGCCCAGTGGGCATGTCAACGGTGTCGTGCCAGTAGACTTTTTCTTTGAGCATGTCTCCCTCCCTTTAGAAAACCTGACTGGTTTCTCACTTTATCTCTGTAACTGGATGCTTTGGAAAAAAACTGTCAGGTCTATAGTCAGGACAGGATTGCCTTCCAATCCAGCGTGTCGGTCGCTTTATGCAGACGGTGGTCGTCGTCTACGATTTCGTATTTCAGGTTGGTGAAAGTTTTCCTGGCGATCCCGCGCACTTTTTCGAGCGGGACAATGGTATCCTGCGTCCCGTGGATGATGGTGGTTGGGACGGAAACTGGCTCACGGCTTGCGCTGAGCGAGGTCGAAGCATCCAGATAAGGTGTGAATTGGGGCAGCATCAATGCGGGGGCCAGCAGGACCTGTTTTTGTACCTGGTCCGGATGTTCACAGGTGAATATGGCTGCCATCAAGCCGCCATAGGAAGAACCGATAATTGTCCAATCCTTTTTGTCACCCAAGATAGGATAGAGTACCTCCATCCGTTTTTCGAGCGGACCGGTGAAATCTGGCACGATCAGTTCGGGGAACGAGTTACGAATCACACTGGCTTTATAGGTCTGGCTGTTGCTTTCCAACCCGTGCAAAAATATCATGTTACGGGTCATATCATCTCTCGGCTGCTTGTTCCATACGCAAAATGATGGCCTGTACGATACTGCCCGTGATAAAAAGGCCTCCCGCCGCCAGATACCTGGCTACTGGTGTGAGACTGGTGAAAATATCGGAGACCAGAAAAGCGCCTGCCAGCGCGGTGGCGAACATAATTCCCCACTCTCGAGTCAGGCCAATCACTGCAGCACCGAGTACTGCACCCACGATAAAAATCATCCAGTCTGAGCCGGTGAGACCAGTGCCAAAGAAAGCCCTGAGCAGGTCGCTTCCATACTCGGAGAGCAGAAAACCTCCAAAGAGAAAACCGGTCAATATGAACCTGGCTTCCGGATAGACCAGGTATGGCAGGATGCTTACAGCTCCTGCGGCAACCACCACCAGGATGATCATCCATTGGGGAGTATTTGTCTCCAAGAGAGTGGTCAGCTTCAATCCGACCAGCAATCCCAAGCCGAGGGAAAAGAGCCAGTCCATATCCCGGCCAAGGAAGAGCATCAATCCACCGAAGACACCTTTTGCGATATTTAACATGGGATACCGTCCATTGAGCTAGTGCCGCAACTTCCTAGAAGGTGTAAAGTATCCAGCGAATTTTCAAGTTAGACTATCAATTCTGTCCTTACAACTTAATGTTGTTGCGGTATAGATTAGGTTTTTTCGATAATGAGATTTTACTATAGGACTTACGCAGTTCGCAAAAGGTTACTGAAACTAAGGGGGGTGTGCGCAGCACCCCCAAATCTGGGTATCTACCACTGCGTCTTCGCGCAGCGAACGGCGGAAATTTCCAAAGAACCCTCATTTTAGATGTGCTGATCCCAAATGTTTAATTTGCCTCCCGTTTTTGACGGACCAAATCACGTAAAGCAGCCTGCAATTCAGGCGGGAAACTGTTCAGGATGCGCCGCAAGGTGATGGCTGTCAACGGATTTGGGCTGGTTTCCAGGATTTCTCGCAAGAAATACTCCGTTTCAGAGGGGGATGCCTGGTAGAGGGCATTGATCAGGTTGGTTAGATCGTATTGCAAAACCCCAGGAGCGGCTTCGATGATCGGTCGTGTCAGTTTGAATATAGGCGGCAGGTTGTCAAAGGTAGAGTCACTGATCATTGGTAGCAAGGCCTGAATGCCATTTGTCCAATAACGCTGCCGGGCAGGGTGCAGCCACTCCCCGACGACTGTGAGAAATTCATTGGGAGTTTCTTTCCGCATGCGTGATAGACTGGTCGTCAACAATGCGCCCCGGACGCTGGGGTCGCGTACCTGCTGGGTCCAGGCGGTCAGGCGGGCCAGCAGACGTTCTTCTTGCGGCGGGATACGTCCCAGAAGGAAAGCGGCCAGCAGGCGGGTTTCGATGTGACCTTCGTCCCAGAGCAGGTCGGCCAGTTCCAGCGCGTAATGCGGATTTTCCGCGGCTAGAGCGCCGACCGATTTCTCGATTTGCCGCATTACAACAAACGGTGTGCGGTAGGTCGGCAGGTTGGAACCGGGTGCGATATTCTCTTTTGTCCGCAGGCTGTAGTTTACGTAAAAATCCAACATCTCGCGCAAATGCTTCAAGAAATCTTCCGGCACGAAGAAAAAATCGGCCAGACGATTAGATTGTTTGCGCAGGCGGGCGAGGTCAATAGCAGGCATCGTTCACTGACCAGTGTCCAGTAACCAATCACAGAGCACCGTCTACTGGACACTGGCAACTGTGTCTAGTAAGCTCTCGCGAAGTAAACTTTCTTCTCCGCGGTCTCTCCACAGACGATGCACTTACCCGTTCCCTCAGGCTGGTCGAAGGGGATGACACGTGTGGTAGCTTTAGTGTCTTCCTTGACTTTGGCCTCGCACTCTTTCGAGCCGCACCACCAGGAGAAGGCCCAACCGTCCTTGACCACTTCTTTCAGTTCATCGTAATCCTTGGGATCGTGGATATTGGCATCCCGGAATTCGGTGGCCTGCTTAAGCATAGATTCCTGGATGTCGGTCAGCATCTCGGTAACGGTGGCAGCCAGATCCTCTTGCGAAACGAACGACTTACCCGCGCGTCCGAGGACATCACGTCTTGCCAGCGCGACCGAATCCTTTTCCACGTCCTTTGGTCCAACCTCGATTCGCAAGGGTACGCCGCGCATTTCCCAGTCGTTGTACTTGAAACCGGGCGTGACCTCTTCACGGTCGTCCATCTTGATGCGGATGCCAGCAGCTTTGAGTTCGGCGAAGACCTTATCTGCCACCTCCATGACCATACTCTTTTCATCCTCGGTCTTGTAAATGGGCACGAGCACTACCTGGATGGGAGCGATCTTGGGGGGCAGCTTCAGGCCCTGGTCATCCCCATGCACCATGATGAGCGCGCCGATCATGCGCGTGGACAGCCCCCAGGATGTAGTGTGGCAGTATTGCAGGGTGTTGTTTTTGTCGAGGTACTGAATATCGAAGGCCTTGGCAAAGTTCTGCCCGAAATAGTGTGAGGTTCCCGATTGCAGGGCACGTTTATCGGCCATCATGGCCTCGATGCTGGTGGACATCTGCGCACCGGCGAATTTCTCGGTCTCCGATTTGACGCCTTTGAAGACAGGGATGGCGGCATCGTTGATGGCGAAGTCCGTGTAGACATCCAGCATGCGGTAAGTCTCTTCGCGAGCTTCTTCTTCAGTGGCATGAGCGGTATGCCCTTCTTGCCAGTAGAACTCGGCCGTGCGCAGGAACAACTTGGTGCGCAATTCCCAACGCAGTACCGAACCCCACTGGTTGATCAGCACGGGCAGGTCGCGCCAGGATTTGATCCATTTGGAATACATGTACCCGATGATAGTTTCGGATGTAGGACGCACTACCAGGGGTTCTTCCAGTTTCTCGCCGCCACCATGCGTGACAACGGCCAGTTCGGGCGAGAAGCCTTTTACGTGTTCCTTCTCTTTTTCGAAGAAGGACAGGGGAATCAGGGTAGGGAAAGCCGCATTGACATGCCCGGTCTCTTTGAAACGACGGTCTAGCCCGGCCTGCATGTTTTCCCACAGTGTCCAGCCGTAGGGACGCACCACCATGCAGCCGCGCACAGGCGCATAGTCGGCCAGCTCGGCCTTTTGCACGAGTTGGTTGTACCATTCGGCGAAGTTTTCTTTTTGGGTAGGGAGTTTATCGTCAGCCATTTTTTTCCTCAGATGATAGAGATTAGATAATTCGAGAGTAGTGAGTGGAGATTGACGAGACTGTTCTTTAGTTTTTGTTCTCTACCAACTCCACAGCAGTTTGTCCATCCTTTGCAAACGAAACCAGTTCTCGTTGTGCCTTGGGGATGTACGTACCAAGTGAGCTTAAAAACTGGTCAAAAATGGACTGCCAGCCATCTCCGACCAGTACCAACGGCCTGCGGTGCATGGACTCTACGATCATCAGGTTCCACATCAACACAATCTCGGTCAGGGTGCCTGCGCCGCCGGGAAGGGCGATGGCCGCGTCACATTCCCGGATGAGAACCTGCAACCGTTCAACCAGCGTTTGCTTGCGCCATTCTTCTTTCACCCACTGGTTGGCGACGACATCCCGCCAGCGCTCGATTTCGCCACAGGTCACTCCGATGACAAGCCCGCCCGCTTCTGCCGCGCCGCGGCTGACGGCTTCCATTGTGCCGATGTAGCCGCCGGTCAACACGGTGTGTCCGCGTTTCGCCAGAAGCTCGCCCAGTTGACGGGCTTCATCGTAGACAAGACTTCCGGGATTGGGTTGTGAGCCACCAAATACACTAATATTCATGTTTCGTTATCCCAATTTCGTTTTGCATTAACTTCCAATTTCTTCAAAATTGCTTTTTCCAGATCGATTTCTGAAATCGATGCCAATTGTAGTAAATAAAGTGCCACATCTGCCAGTTCGTCCGCTAATTCGTCTCTTTCAAATTTCTCATTCCATTGAAAATGCTCGAGGATTTCAGCGGCTTCCAGCGCCAGTGAAATGGACAGGTTGCGCGGTGTCTGCGGGCGTTTGCTTTCTGCCTCGTACCAGCCTTTCGAGCGAACAAAGTCGTGCATTTTCCCGGTTAATTCATCCAGGCCTAATCTTTTCTCAGTCACGGTCTTTTTCCTCGGTCTACCGTCTATCGTATGTTGTCCAACAAACAAAAACGGCTCGCCTGGTTGGGAGCCGTCTCTTGACACGCCGAAACGAACCTATCCAGACCAGGATGGTTTACAGATGCGCGGGGCCGGGGAGGGGTTCGTTAACATGTATCCATTATATCCGAATTTCGTGAATTCGCAACTTCGGTTCTCCAGATATTGTGGTGAAAATCCGATATTCTACTGCTTGAATTCTCGATAGATTCATCAATTTTGAGCTTGTTGCATTACAATAAATGTGATGAGAATTATCCTGACCCACGAACAGGCGGATTTCGATGCCCTGGCATCGCTCTACGGCGCGTCACTGCTGGATGAGCGCTCTATTCCCGTCTTGCCGCGCCGTATCAACCGCAATGTACGCTCCTTTATCACGCTTTACGGCTCGGACTTTTCCTTTGTGGACCCGCGTGATTTGCCATCGGGAAAAGTGGAACACGTTACCCTGGTAGACACGCAATCGCTGGTGACGCTGAAGGGAATGAGCACGAAGACGAGCGTCAACGTGGTTGACCACCATCCCCTACGGACAGGCCTGCCGGACGATTGGCAAGTGACCATCGATGAAATTGGTGCTACTACAACGGTCATGGTCGAGACCCTGCAGGTGCAGGATGGTCACCTGTCATCGATACAGGCAACGCTTTTGTTACTCGGGATTTACGAGGACACCGGTTCGCTGACCTATTCTCGCACCACACCGCGTGATGTGCGTGCGGCTGCCTGGCTGCTCGAGCAGGGAGCCAGTCTCAATATCGCAGCGGATTTTCTCAACCCGCCGTTATCTACCGGCCAGCGTAAGTTGTATGAAGAACTGCTGGATAATATACAAGCGCATCATATCAACGGACATCGTGTTGTGATTGCATGCGGGGACGCCAGCCAGATGGATGAGGAAATCTCCACCTTGGCGCACAAACTACGCGATTTGCTCGACCCCGATGCGCTCTTTGTAGTCGTTTCCACGCAGGACGGCGTGCGTATTGTGGCACGTTCCACCAGCGACTCGATAGACGTTTCCAAGGTCGCGGCTGAATTCGGCGGCGGCGGTCATGGCCGCGCTGCCGCGGCGCTGATCCGGGATGGGAATGGAGAGCAGGTTGAGGCGTTGAGAGAAGCGTGCGAGAAACTTCTAAAGGTGCTGCACGTTCACGTCCAGCCGTCTGTTACTGTTGCGCAGATCATGTCTCGCGGTCCGCAACTGCTCGACCTCGAAACGCCCGTGAACGAAGTCGCCAAGATGATGCAGCGCAGCGGATTCGAAGGCTACCCTGTTGTGGATGCAGGCAAAGTCGTTGGATTGTTGACCCGCCGGGCCGTAGACCGCGCTTTAGCGCACAAACTCAACCTGACCGCTGCCAGCCTGATGGAGGCCGGGGAAGCGACGGTCTCACCTGATGATTCACTGCAATACCTGCAGGCACGTATGGTGGATAGCGGTTGGGGACAGATACCGGTGGTGGACGGTGATGGAAGTGTGGTCGGCATTGTTACGCGTACCGATCTGTTGAATATGCTGGCCCCGCCCGAGGTTCGTAATGGCGTGAAAAAACTGGATGAACTCCTGGAAAAAGCGCTACCCTCTGCCCATATCGAACTCATCCGCTGTGTAGCTGGCGAAGCTGATGCGCGGCATATGGCTGTCTACATTGTGGGCGGCTTTGTACGTGATTTGCTGCTCGAGTATCCAAGTCAGGACTTTGATATGGTTGTAGAAGGGGATGCGATTGCCCTGGGAAAGGCGCTGGGTAAAAAATACGGCGGACGCGTGACCAGTCACAAGCGTTTTGGCACGGCTAAATGGTTTGTGCGGGAATCGAAACTTGAGAATTTACAATCTTCCCCTGATTCCAATACCCAGATCCCTGAGTTCCTTGACCTGATATCCGCCCGTACCGAGTTCTATGAACATCCCACCGCGCTGCCGACGGTTGAGCGCGGTAGCATCAAGCTTGATTTGCATCGCCGTGATTTCACCATCAACACCCTGGCCCTGCGCCTTGATGGGCATCATTATGGCGAACTGCACGATGACTGGGGTGGGCTGGCAGATCTTGAGCGCGGATATGTGCGCGTGTTGCATTCCCTGTCCTTCGTAGACGACCCCACGCGCATGCTGCGCGCCGTCCGCTACGAACAACGCTACGATTTTGAGATCGAAGCCCGCACACGCGAACTAATGCATGAAGCCCGGCCTATGCTCGAAAAGCTCTCGCCCGAACGCGTGCGTCATGAGTTAGACCGCATGCTGGACGAGCCAAACTGGGTCGAGATGCTGGCGCGGCTTGACGACCTGGGATTGTTGACAGCTATCCATCCGGAATTGCCGCCTCCCGTTTCTGATTTTTCCGCATCCTTGGATCAGGAATTCGCTTCATACGCGCCTCCCGGCCTGCTCCCGCCAAAACGGACTCTGGCCTGGCTGCTTTGGCTTTCCCCCGTCAAACCAGCCACGATCAAGGCACTCTCCCGGCGTTTACGTTTCTCCGCCGCGCTGACGAAACTCTTGCTGGCTGCCTCTAACCTGCGCACGGATCTGCCAACGCTTAAAGATGCAAAACCCAGCGGATGGGTCGACCGCCTCGAAGATGTGCCGGATTTAGCTGTCTATACTGTCTCTCTTTCGGCGAAAGGGAAAGCGAAGAGTGCTTTACAGGCTTATTTAAAGGAATGGCAACAGGTCAAATCCAAAACTACTGGTCATGATCTTAAGGAGCTTGGTCTGCCTCCGGGGCCAAGGTATCAGAATATCCTGCGCACGTTGCGGAATGCCTGGTTGAATGAGGACATAAAGTCTGAAAAAGAAGAATATGAGTTGTTGGACCAGTTGGTGAAATAACATAATAGCCCCCAAAGTTAAGGATTAAGCCACGGATTGACGTGAATTCGTGAATTATTTTCCCAATCCAGTGCTCTTGAGGTTAAACAGTTATCCGACCCGCGGCACGCCGGGTCGGATAACTGTGTGAAAAACAGTGAAATTCGTGGCTAAGGAGGCAGAAGTTGAATTCGGTGTGAGTCACATTTGTTATCGTTGCATACGCGCCTGCCGGCTTAGCTCATCCAGCAGCGGACGTAAATCGTCTGGTGCTGTTGTATCGCTGACGCGCACGCTGTGCTGTCTCTCGTCGCTGCTGATCGTGATGTTGTACGTAAATGAATCCGGCATGTTTAGCTTGGTCAAGTCTGCTGGTAGCTCGAAGAAACCCGCATCATTTACCAAATCGTTTAGCAATTCGGCCTGATCATCGGGCAGGTCATCCGTTTCTATGGTTACATTGACCTTTCTGCCCATGAACCCCCCGGTACGCTCGAAAAAAATCTTTGTCATGGGGGTTATCCTTTGTATTATTTTCCCAGACCAAATACCCGTAATATTGCGGGCAGGCAACCGGTAGGTGCATCGCCACCAATCATGATGCCTACTTCAGCCCAGCCCTTCTGCACTGCTTGTTGCTCTAAACTGCCAGCACCGTATAGCTCCCCGGCGGCCTCAAAGGTCAGGTCGGCTGCTTGTTGGAAGGTTGCTCGTTCGGACAGTTTTTCGGTCAGGGTTTTGTACCAGATTTTTCCGGCTTTATCCCAGGCATAACCACCCAGTTCAATGGAAGTTACATAAAATGCATGGTTGGGAATCCCGGAATTGATGTGCACGCCGCCGTTGTCTTCAATCGTCTTGACATAATCGTCCATGTGGCCTGGCTGCGGGTCTTTTCCAAGCACCGGATCGTCATAGGCTGTGCCCGGTGCTTTCATCGAGCGGATGCCTACGCCATTGACGTTGCTGGTGAACAACCCTTCGCCGATGATCCAGTTCGCCTGGTCTGCGGTTTCCTGGCGTTGATATTGCTTGACGAGAGAACCAAATACATCTGACAGTGATTCATTCAATGCACCAGATTGATCCCAGTAAACCAGGCCGGCTTCGAACTGGGTTACGCCATGGGTTAACTCGTGCCCGATCACGTCTATGGCAGCCGTAAAGCGGTTAAACAGACGTTGAGCCTCTGGCAAATCCTCATCGCCATCGCCATATACCATTTGCTGTCCGTTCCAGAAAGCGTTGTCGTAGCCCTTCTGGTAATGGACGGTTGAGTCTAGTCGCATGCCCTTGTTATCAATTGAGTTCCGGCTGTAAACCTCGTTGTACAAATCATAAGTAACACCTGAGCCATCATAGGCCTCATCTGTTCCCTTATCTCCAGTGGCTGGATCTCCTTCGTTGCGGACAGGGGTACCCGGCAACTGCGACCCGTTTTTGGCATCGTATACGATGCGTTCCTTGGCGCCCCCTGCGGCGGGTTTCATAATCGAAAAGATGGCCATTGTCATAGCGCCTCTCTGACCTCGGGTCTGCTCAGAAATGGTGAGAGACCTTAGGGCCATTTCGCGCTGGTCGGGTGAACCATTCAGGATGATCTCGCGTAACATATGGGGTGGGATGATACAAAACATCGAATGTGTGGGATGGTGTCTGGGCATTTGAATCTCCTTACTGGGTAAGCCTGGTTAATTAGAGTATACAACTCCAAAATCAATTTGACAATCCCCATTTCGAAAATCGCGATTGATTTCGATCTTTAATTGTTCTATACTTGGATAGTTCATTAACAGGAGTTACGCAGTTGAATGTGAGAGGATCGGAAATAGGGGATCGCCGCTCGCACCCCCTATTTCCGGCCCCTTTTTGCGGACTGCGCAAGTCCTAATTAAATAAACTTTGAGAGGTGTCTGATGGAAATGATTGTTGGCTATTTGCTCATCATTGTCGGCGTAGGGATGGAGATTATCTCAGTGCTCGTTTGGTTGGGGGTACTCAAACCTGCCTCCGAAAGTGCTGCTCTGAAATCTGTCACATTCTGGGATGTGCTGCTGGAACTTACAAAGCGTGCTCCATGGCCAGCCATTGTAGGTTTATTAAATATCTATGCCGGTTTGAAATTGATTGGCGTGACCTTGCCGTTTTAGGTAAACTTTCCTGAAATGCTACTGCTTCTTGCATAAGTAAATGAACTTGCAGCTAACGAATTGTCTTCAAAAACCAGGATTCCAAGTTTAGATATTTACGCAGCACTCTGTAAGTAGATACACATGCACTTAGCGCACTAGTATTCAATTAATATTAGCGCTAAGGATGTTTGCATCTTCAGGATTCTCCGTAAAAAAATCCTGAACCTCCACGCTATTCTCCAGAGTCTTGGATGTTTTACGCGAAATTTGACAAAAAATGTTGTATTTCGTGTAATTATGTCCTATAATCATCACAGGATATATGATGAATGCACAACAGACAAAGGAAAACTTGCCTTACCGCTTGCGAAAGCAGTTTTTGTCATTCACAGAATTGTCTTTGCTGGCTGTGTTGTTGGAGATGGCAGAAGGACAATATGTGGTCTGTCCAAAAGTTGCGCTCAATGATATTTTCTACATCCAACGACCGAATGAAAATGTTCATTTTTACAATAAAATATTTCGGAAACATGTGGACTTTTTGCTCTGCGAACCTGAAAGTATGAAGCCTGCCTTTGGGGTGGAATTGGTCAAGCCGATTAGAAAAGAAGAGACTCGCTCGGCTGACAAATTTATGGAAGATTTATTCCTGGGCGCTGGCCTGCCATTGGTTCATGTGCCTTCCAGTGAAGAATACGATCTTACAGACCTGCTAAATTTATTTCATCTGGCTCTGCTAAAAGTAGAGCAGAATGAGCCGCTTCACGAGAGTGACTCATCTGATTCGGCCCCACTGTGTCCGAGGTGCGGTTTGATGATGGTAGTCCGTGTTCATCGTGCGGGATCGCAGGCGGGGAAACGTTATTACGGTTGCTTGAATGCACCAACTTGTAGTGGGGTGATAGAAATCGATTGATCAGAAACAAAAAAATTGCTGGGGTTTGAAGTTAGCACTTGTGTGTCACGCACCTCTTTTGTATACTGTAGTCGTGATTTGAGTCAGGTTTAGAGGTTTTTGAAAGGATGCTTGATGCCTCCCAATGGCAATGTCCAGGCGACAATTGATGGGGATATTCAGGGACAGGTTGCGGTCGGAAACTACATTTTACAAATCGGGGACGTGAACGGGGGAGTGGTCAATGTTGCACCTCAAACACAAACACCAAACTATATAAGACGCACAGGCGCAGTTAACTTGCGGCCTCGACCGTTCCCCTCGCTTCTCGACCGGGAGGGTGAAATTGCCTCCGTTAAATCAGCAATAACGGCTTCCGCGCCTGTTTCCATGTTTGGCCCTGCGGGAATCGGAAAAACATCATTATTAAGGAGTTTGGCTCAACTTCCGGAGACCGACCAATTCCCCGATGGCGTAGCCTATCTATCTGTATCTGGGCTGGGCCTGGAGGATGTGCTGCAATCCCTGTTCGACGTGTTTCACGAAAGCCAACCCAATTTCAAGCCGACGGATGCCGAGGTCCGCATTGCATTGCGGGAGGTAAAGGCGCTTATCCTGCTGGATGACCTTGAGCTTGCCCGTGACGAATCCATTACGTTGCTGGATGCTGCCCCGGGTTGTATGTTCATAATGGCTTCTCTGGAGCGGAGTTTGTGGGGGGAAGGGAAAATTCTTTCTTTGTCGGGGTTGCCCGTAGTAGATGCACTTGACCTGTTTGTGCTCGAGTTGAATCGCTCATTGAATGAGCGGGAGCAGGCTGAAGTCCGGGAAATATGCGTGCTGCTGGGCAGTCATCCGCTGAAGATTTTGCAATCTGCTTCCATCGTCCGCGAGGGGAAAGATACAATTCCAAATGTCAGGACCCAGCTACGGCAGGCGCCAGATGATGCAGTATTCAATATCTCGCTTGAATCATCCACGGATACCCAGAAACAGCTTATGGCCATATTGGCCGTAGCGGGAAGCGTTGCTGTGCCAGCGGAGCATCTTCGCTCTATCTCTCAATCAGACGTTGTGGTCAAAGATTTGCAGGGATTGGTCTCGCTTGGGCTGGTACAGGCTGAAGGTTCGAAGTTTCAATTAGCGGGCGAAGTATCGAGTACCATCTCCCGGTTATGGGATTTGACTTCCTGGGAAGACAGGTTGATCGAGTTTTTCGTTGAATGGCTGGTAAAGAGACCTGCGCAAAACTTGCTGGATGAATCGCTGGATGTCTTGGTGCAGGCCGTTCGAACGGCCGAGGAAAAAAATCGGTGGTTGGATGTGATAAAGCTCGGGCGTGGTTTCGAGCGCGTGCTTGTACTGCGCAAACGCTGGCAGAC
>JBAVJG010000133.1:0-4540 GCA_049687655.1 Anaerolineales bacterium
TTTTTCATCGGATCAATTGCCGCTTTTATCCAGTTTCTCAAAAAGCGTTTGGGATGGAAAAGCCTCAGCATCGTTCTATTCTGGTTCGCTTTCATGTTCCTTTATGTTGTCATTCTGCGACCCCCAACCTACGACAACTACCGTCACTTCCTGTTCATCCTACCACCTGTTTTCATTCTGACCGGGTTTGTCTTCGAAGAAATTTACAAGCGTGATCCTCGAAAGTTGATCTACGCTTTATTTGTTATCATAATTCTGTCCCCCGGGGTGGTGGCAGACGTCAGGCTGCATCCGTATCAATATACGTATTACAATACTTTCGTTGGCGGGACGGGCGGCGCAGCCGGGCAATACGAAAACGATTACTGGCTGACCTGCTATAAAGAGGCCGTTGAACAACTGGCATCCACCGTCGATGAACCGGTCGATCTGTATGTGCGACGAGAATATTACATTGCTCAATACTATGCGCCGGAAAATATCCATGTTCACGACTTTGCCCGCAAGGCAGTCCAACCGGGCGATTACGTCTTATGGAATTCGCGCGCTGAGCCGGGACTGCAGGCGCTGAAGGAGGCCGGTTTTTACGCCCTCACAGTAGAACGTGAAGGCGCCGTATTCTGTGCATTACAAAGGCGATAAATATGACATTTACCCACCGCGAACGACTCCAGGCTTGCCTCAACGGCGAGGGTGCTGACCGACCGCCAGCAGCCCTGTGGCGGCACTTTCCCGTTGATGATCAGACGCCCGAAACACTGGCCGCAGCCACCTTGAATTTTCAAAAGACTTATGACTTTGACCTGGTCAAGGTCACGCCTGCCTCGTCCTTTTGTCTGAGAGATTGGGATGTGGAAGACATTTGGGAGGGCAGCACCGAAGGGACACGCCGCTACACAAAGCGCGTCATCCAAAAACCGGGTGATTGGGAAACCTTGCCCATGCTCGACCCTTCCGCTCCGCATCTGGCTGGACAACTGGCCTGCCTCCGTCAAATTCGCGCGGAACTTGGCCCCGACACTCCTATGCTGCAAACGGTCTTCAGCCCCCTTGCACAGGCCAAAAACCTGGTCGGCGGCACGGATTTGATCGCGCACATCCGCAAGTACCCCGAAGCAGTCGTGAAAGGCCTGGAGACGATAGCCCTGTCCACACAGCGCTTTGTTGAGGCGGCGCTCGAAACCGGCATCGACGGAATCTTCTATGCCATCCAGCAGGCCCAGGCCGGTCTGCTCACCCTGGACGAATACAAAACTTTCGGCCTTCCCTTCGATCACATGGTACTGGAACCAGCCAGTGAACTTTGGTGCAATCTGTTGCACTTGCATGGCAGCAATGTTTATTTTGAAATCGTTTCGGAGTTCTCGTTCCAGATCGTCAACTGGCATGACCGTGACACACCACCCTCCTTAGGTGAAGCACAGAAAGTTTTTGATGGAACACTCTGTGGCGGTCTGGGACGCGATACGCTGGTTTACCGGGAGCAGGCAGAAGTCCGGCGAGAAGCGCGGGATGCTATTGCGCAAACCAAAGGCGGACGTCTGATCCTGTCCACCGGCTGTGTGGTGCCCGTTATCGCACCACACGGAAATATCATGGCAGCGCGAAAGAGCGTGGAATGAGTCTGCGTGTCATCTCCGGCTCGGCGCGCGGACGCAAGTTGAAATCCGTGCCCGGCGATACTACCCGTCCCATCACCGACCGGGTGAAGGAAGCGCTGTTCAACATCCTGGCCGGGGATGTGGTCGATTCAACCTGGTGGGACCTGTTCGCCGGGACGGGCGCGGTGGGTATCGAAGCTCTGAGCCGTGGCGCATCACTGGTACGCTTTAGCGAATTGAACCGTGCGCCGGTAGAAACGATCAAATGGAACCTGGAGCATTGCGGGTTTACTGAACGTGCCGAAATCCGCCGCAGGGACGCTTTTTCCATGCTGGCTGGGCAGCCGGACAAACAGTTCGAATTTATCTACATTGCACCGCCGCAGTACAAAGAGATGTGGTCCCGTGCGCTGCTGGCACTGGACGAAAATCCTGGCTGGCTGACCGACACCGGCTGGGCTATGGTGCAGATCGCGCCGCGAGAATATCAGGCAATAGCGCTGAGTAAACTAGAAGAACTGGAACAAAGAAAATATGGCAGCACGTTGCTGGTGTTCTACGGGCTGAAGGAGTCCTGATGGGCATTATTGCGCCGCGTGGACCAAGGAGAGAAAAATTGAAAACCTGCCCCTATTGCGCAGAGCAAATCCAGAATGAAGCCATCAAATGCCGGTATTGCGGCGAGTGGCTGGACGGTCGTCAACAGCCCGAAAAAACCTCGAGAGTCGTTTATTCACCCTACGGCTACGGCTGGAATTACGAGTATAAATCGGAGGCCGAATTCCTTGGCTGGCCGCTGATCCATATCGCGCAGGGCATCAACCCTGAGACTGGCACGCCGCGCATTGCGAGGGGCATTATCGCGATTGGAAACATCGCCATCGGCGGACTGGCAATCGGCGGACTGGCAATAGGTGCCGTCACGCTCGGCGGGCTTGGTTTGGGCCTTCTCTCGTTTGGCGGGCTGGCAATTGGGATCCTGGCCGCGGGCGGCGGACTGGCGCTGGGCGGAGTCTTTGCCATTGGTGGTGCGGCTATCTCGCTCATATATGCTATCGGTGGCTTGGCTCTGGCTCCCCACTTCATCGGCGGTAACGGTATCGATCCGGACTTTTTACGCCTGCTTAATCAATGGTTCCCAGGCATGGAATTTTAAATTCCACTGGAAAAGTTATCCTCACTTAGGAATAGTTTTCTAAAGTCAGTTTTTTTGCTAAAATTTGTATAGACATTGTGGAACAAAATTCTCATAAAGTAACATACCATTTGCGGAGGACGCACACATGGAAATCAAAACTGTCAAAATCGAGAAACCCGAAGCGATCAACTTCATTCTAGGCCAGTCCCATTTCATCAAAACCGTAGAGGATATGCACGAAGCGCTGGTCACAGGCGTGCCGGGTATTAAGTTCGGACTGGCCTTTTGCGAGGCATCCGGCGACTGTCTGGTGCGTTGGAGCGGCACAGATGAAGATATGATCGAACTGGCCAAAAAGAATGCGCTTGCCATCGGCGCAGGCCATTCCTTCATCCTCTTCCTGGGAGAGGGCTTCTATCCCATAAACGTGTTGAATGCGGTCAAGATGATTCCCGAAGTGGCGCGTGTCTTCTGCGCCACCGCCAACCCGACCGAGGTGCTGATTGGAGAAACCGAGCAAGGTCGCGGCATCCTGGGCGTAGTGGATGGCTTCCCGCCCAAAGGCATCGAAGAGCAAGAGGGCATCACCTGGCGTAAAAATTTCTTGCGCATGATTGGCTATAAGCTGGCATGAAAAGCTACGACTATGCTCACCGTAAGGGTACCGAGGAGATTTCCTGGGAGCGGTTCGGAAAACTCAGCCGCTGGCTGACTGAGCAGCTGGCCGAAAAGGAAATTGACCTCGTCATCGGTATCGCTCGCGCGGGGTTGTTCCCGGCCACTGCGGTTGCCTGTGCGCTTCGTCGGGAACTGTATCCGGTGCGAGTGACACGGCGAATCAACGATGTGGTGCAGTATGAGAGTCCCATCTGGCGGGTGGACGTCCCGGCAACGGTAGCAGGCCAGAGGGTTGCAGTGATCGATGAGATCGCCGACACGGGCGAGACTCTGGCTATCGTTGCAGCCCGGGCGCTAGAGCGTGATGCCCATCGGGTCTGGACCCTGAGCCTGGTGGCCCATTCCTGGGCAGATCCCCCACCCGATTTCACCGCCCTGAGCAGCGATGCTCTGATCATCTTCCCCTGGGACAAACGGGTGCTTACCGGCGATGGCTGGCAATTACACCCTGAACTTGAAGCCGCCATTCGCGCCCAGGATAACGGTAGCCCCAATGAGTGATGACCCCATAAAGATCTGATGCTAAAATAAGATCATGACCACACGGCGTGCACCCAGCAAAATCATCCCCAGGGCCTTTCCCGGCATCACTCCTGATGAAGTACAGGATCTGATTTCGCACAGCCAGGCGCAAAGCTACCCGACCGGGACCGTGCTCTGTCGAGAAGACAAGATCGAGAATATCTTTTATATGATCCTGGAAGGTGACGTGGAGGTTACCAAGGACATCAACAAGAACGAAGCGCGTTTATTGCAAACCCTGGGGCCGGGAGACTTTTTTGGGGAAATGGCCTTGATTCACAATGCTCCCCGCGCTGCCACTGTGACCGCAAAGACTGATCTGGTCGTCCTGGAACTCGAAAAGGAATCGTTTGACAAGGTCCTCAAACGCAGCAACAGTATCGCGCTGGCAATGGTACACGAGATCAGCAATCGCCTGCGCGAGAACGATGAGATGGCGATCGAAGACCTGCGATTGCGGACGCGCGAACTGGCTCAAGCCTACCAAAGGCTGGCCGAGCAGGATGTAGCTCGCCGGGAGTTCCTGACCAATGTCGCCCATGAATTACGCACACCGCTCATGGCCGCCAGCGGATATCTGCAAATCTTGCAACAGGGCAGC